>NZ_JBFPDP010000010.1:21690-140241 GCF_040830845.1 Sivoneniella epilithica UHCC 1019 | reverse complement strand
GCATGATTGGTTCAGAGGTAGCTGCCGCTCTATTCTCTCCCATCTATCCACCAAAATAAAGTTGACAGCCTACTAGTCCGTTGAGCCTGTTTGACTACTCTCCCAGTTGGGCAGTTTGAGTTGGGAAGATGCCTAAACGGACTGCCAGATTGAGCGATCGCCCGCTGCGTTTCACTTCCATTTGAAGAGTACCGCCAACAGCATTTTTTTCTACTGCTTTCTGTACTTGATCAGAGGTGGCGATCGCGGCACCATTGATTTTTTGGATGATATCGCCTAGTTGCAGTCCACTTCTAGCAGCCGGGGAGTTTCGCATGATGCCGACTACAACTACGCCGCGATCGTCCGAGATTTTCAGGTTTGTTTCAGGATCGCTGTTAATTTGTTGACGCAGGGCAGGAGTCAGCGTTGCCATGCGAATTCCCAAGTAAGCATGATCAACTTTTCCTTTAGCGATCAGTTGCTCAGCAATGTTTTGAGCCGTATTGATTGGAATGGCAAAGCCTAAGCCTTGGGCACCGCCGATAATCGCCGTATTTACCCCAATTACTTCACCGCGCTGGTTGAGCAAAGGACCGCCAGAGTTCCCTGGATTAATCGCCGCATCGGTTTGAATGAAGTTAACGCGCTTATCGGGAACGCGCACCTCAGAACTACTGCGTCCGGTGGCGCTGATGATGCCGACTGTGACCGTGTTATCTAACCCTAGGGGATTGCCGATCGCGATCGCCCACTCACCCGGTCTCAATCGCTCCGAATTTCCCAAAGTCACTGTGGGCAAATTGGTCGCCTCTACCTTAATCACCGCCACATCCGTCAGGGAATCTGCACCCAGCACTCGCCCTTTCAACTCCCGTCCATCTTTCATCGTCACCGTCACCGTGTCAGCACCACTCACCACATGGGCATTGGTCACAATTAACCCATTAGAGCGAATAATGAAACCTGATCCTTGCCCTCGCTCTACCCGATTTGAAGGGGCTGAAGGAATCTGGGAACCAAAAAATTGGCGAAACATGGGGTCGTTAAAGATCGCAGGAGTGCGCCCTCTCACCGTTCGCGATGAATCGATTCGCACAACTGCCGCACCCACCCGCTCCACCGCATTGACCACAAAGTTGGTATCACCGCCTGAAAGAATGCCACTACTACGGCTGGGCACTTGAGCAATTTCCATTGGTTTCGCTGGAGCGATCGCAGCATTAGAAGGGGCTACAGATTGCTGGGCTGATGCGCTAGAAGAAATCGCGCGATCGCCCATGACGGTCATCCCTACTCCAAACAGCGGCAGCGTCAGATAAATAACGGACTTTTTCACAGACTTTTTCCATGAAGTTTTTTGAGATTCAGAGGGGTTAGGTGAAGTGTTCATCGGAGTCCTATTTTGCATAGAATTGAATACTGAGTTAATTCAAACTGTAGCGAAGGAAGATGACGTTTGGGTAACGTTCTCATCACAAAAAGGTGATGATTGTCATCCATTGCTAGACGTAGAAACGCCCTTTTTGCTCCTCACACGGTCTTAATCCAAGTTTCCCTCTCTGTCATTTTAAGTTCATCTCTGAAACACGACATCGACATATCGCTTTGCCAATATAAAACCACAGGTGAATGAACTGCGGTAGACATCAACCTCCATTTCAAAATCAAGAAATTGGTTGCGTTGGCTAGGGTCAATCCTTTTAAGAAAGGGTGCCTTGGGTTTGGTGTCTACCTTTTTATTTGGAGAGGTTTGCCACCCCTAAATTTTTCGTTGATTTATAGATTGCTGTAGGGGCGCGGCATTTGGCAGTCAGTCGCCGCTTGAGTTAGCAAAATGCTGCCCAAATGCCACGCCCTTAATTCACAAGATACCTAAACAAAGCGGTGAGTAAATTCACAGGTCAAATCGATGCGCCCTTTACGCAGCATGGCAGGGTCGAGGCGTTCAGTAGTGTTGCAGGTCATGAGAATCACCAGTTTTTGATCAGATTGCATGCCAATTTCGTCGATGACACTGCGGTAAAGAGTGCCATCGAGCAAGCTAAGAATATGTTCGGTTTTGTTGCTATACTGCGCGACTTCCATTGAGCGATCTTGGGCGAGGTTGTCGGCTTCGTTGATGATTAGACAAATGCGCTCTAGATAGGGGGGCGGCGCGAAGTTTTGGACGGCATCATGATCCAAAATAAAGGTGACGTAGCCCAAGGAAACCAAAATTTCTTTCGCGATCGCCTGCGTCCACACTGTTTTACCCGTGCCCGGTTCTCCGCTCACCAGCACAGCCAATTGATCTTGATCCAAAATTGCTTGCTGCACCACATCGGTAAAGTCTTGAATATCTTTAGGAAAGCTGCGAATCGTGAACTGGGATTGAATCTGTCCCACTCGGCTCTGATACCCACTCAGCATGACTGCCAGTCCATGGGTCACTTTGCGAACCAAGGGTTTTAGATCTCGCGCTAGTAAGGTCAAGCGGCGTTCTTTACCCACATTGTCAATTTGCAGCCACATTTCCGGGTCTTCCCAGTAGCCAAAAGCGGTGTTGATTACGTCAAGCCGTTCCCAGTTGACAAATTGCTCAATCGGAAAGTAAAAGTAGCGATCGAGATAGTGCTGAGTTACGAGGGTGGGTCGTCCTAAAAACTTGAGGATTTTGAGAATGATGATTTCTCTCAGCCGACTGAAGACGTGATCAATCGCGATCGCATCTCGGCTAATCATCGGTTTGATAGGCGTTTCCACACTTAATATATCGGGAAAGCGATGGTCGGGGTAAGGCGGATCAGGCGTGATGTAGTTCCAAAAATCATCCAGGTGATACCGCGCCTCAGTGGAAAACAAATTCATGACATTTGCCCACCAAGCAAACTCATTCCGCCCTGCAATGTTTGCCAAGTTGCTGTTGAGACTAAACCATTTGTGGGCAAGTTCAGGGGTGTCTCGTAGTACCAAATCTGCTAAAAATTTAGGCTCAATCTGTCGGTAGTAAGGTCGCCATCCCGCGCTTAAAAGCCCCTGCGCTTGTGGCTGTCTGGAGTTGTAAGGATCAAAATGATCAAAATAGGTCATAGCGATGATGGTTAAAGCCTGGGGGATGCGGCGACAGAAATAGTACTGACAAAGGATTGAAGCGACCCGCGATCGCAAAAAGACAGACATCCACTCATGATAACCAGTGAATCTGGAAATCGCTCGGTTTTATACTACATTTGTAGCTCAGTGAAATATTAGGGCTGGCAAGCTAACCAGAAGTGACTGTTCAACACTCAACATTCAACACTCAACATTCGACATTCGACATTTCCTCTTAGACCCTGCTTAACAACGGTGCTGCCTGCAACAGGGTTTGGGTATAAAGATGCTGGGGATTAGAGAAAATGTCGTGGGTTTGCCCCAGTTCAACGATTTTTCCGGCTTGCATCACGGCAATGCGATCGCAAAAATAGCGTGCTACCCAAAGATCGTGCGTAATAAATAGATAGGTCAGGTGAAAATCTTGTTTTAATTCCTGCATTAAATCCAACACCTGCGCCTGCACGGTGGCATCCAGCATACTCACGGGTTCGTCGCAAATGACGAGTTGGGGGCGGGTGATCAGGGTGCGGGCGATCGCCACTCGCTGCTGTTGCCCTCCAGAAAGCTCCGATGGATAGCAGGAGTAGTAGGCGGATGCAGGGGTTAATTGCACCCGTTCTAGCATTTCTAATACTGCTTTTTTAGCCGCGATCGGAGTGGCTAATTGATGAATCAGGAGTGGGTCGGCAATGCTTTGTCCAACTGTCATCATTGGGTTAAGACACGCACGCGGATCTTGAAAAATCATTTGCAGATCTCGTCGCTGTCGCTGCATGTCTGCACGAGCCAAGTCGGGCAAATTGCGTCCCAAAAATTCAACCCGTCCAGAGCTAGGACGCACAAGCTGCAAAATCGTGCGGGACAGGGTGCTTTTGCCACAGCCCGATTCGCCGACTAATCCAAGGGTTTCACCGAAATAAATCTCTAGGGTAATGTCGTCTACGGCTTTCAAGGTTTGTTCTCTACCGGAAACTAATCGGGCGAGCAGGGTGGATTCTAAACTGTAGTGTTTTTTGAGATTTTGCAGGCGGAGAAGGGGGGTGGAGGGGGAAATTTTGAGTTTTGAGTTTTGAGTTTTGAATTGTAGAGGGGTGGAGGGGGGAAGGGGTGGAGGGGTGGAAAGAGTTTTGGTCGCTTGCACATGTAGGGCGGCTTGCAGGAGCGATCGCGTGTAGTCGTGCTGGGGATGGGTGAGGACGGATTGGGTGTTGCCTGTTTCGACAAATTTGCCAGTATGCATGACGGCAATGCGATCGCAGTATTCCCCAACTAGCGCTAAATCGTGGGAAATCAGCAGCAGTGCCATCTCTCGTTCACTACATAGGCGCGTTAATTCCTGTAGGATTTGAGCCGATATGGTCACATCTAGGCTGGTGGTAGGTTCATCTGCCACAATCAGCTTGGGATTCAATAACAAGGCTAGGGCGATCGCCACCCGTTGCCGCATTCCGCCGCTGAATTCATGGGGATATTGCGCCCAGCGATTGGCAGGAATTTTTACCGCTTCTAAAACGGCGATCGCCCGATCTTTTGCCTGCGATCGCGATAATCCTGGCTCGTGAGCTTGCAGCGTTTCTACACAGTGATCACCAATGGTCATCAGTGCATCTAACCGCGTCATTGGGTCTTGAAACACGAGCGCTACTGATTCCCCTCGAAAGCGGCGTAAGGCTGAGGGTGCCAGGTCTAATACTGATTGTCCGGCAAACTGAATGCTGCCTTGGGTTACACTTCCCGCTGGCAATAACCGCAGCAATGCCCGTCCCAATGTCGATTTGCCGCACCCTGACTCGCCGACTAATCCCAAGCGATCGCCTGCCCGCAGTTCAAACGAAACTCCATCCACCGACCAAATCGGCTGCGATTGACCCGTCTCTAGTTTCCCGTGCCGCGTGGGATAGGCAATTTTTAGTTGGTCAACCTGGAGTAAGGGCTTAGTCATATCAATAAGTTGGGCTTAGTATGCAGGGTATGGACTGCGGTGTTTTATACCGTTTTGAGTTTTGAATAGTTGGAGTGCGATCTCATTCTGTCTCAACCGCGATCGCACTCCCGCTAAAAAACCAAACCGCGATGGCTTCCATTTTATTCTTGGCTGATGCCTTCTGGGGGCGGTGAAGCAGGGTTATTACTAGGCGGCTTATTAATGTTGTTGGGAGCGGCATTAGCAGGATCAGCGGGTTGGGGAACTGGGGTAGGATGAGTTAGAGAAGCCGAGATCGGGGCGAGAATTTGGGCAGTTTGGGTGTGTTGCTGAAGTTGTTGGGTTGAAGAGACTAAGCCGCTCAATCCATTGACCAGATTTCTTAAGTTACTCCGAAATTTAGGATCTCCGGTTAATTCATCTAAATCAGCGGTAATTTTCTGAGCATTTTGGAAAGTCGCCCTAGCAGAATCCAAGGTTTGTTGCAGCACCAGCAGATTTGCAGGACTATTGAGGGCGTCACTGGCGGATCGTAAATTCGCTGAAGCTTTGGCAGCATTAGTCGAAAGAGTTTCTAAATTTTGAATAAACTCGCCTTGCTCAACCTTCCCTAGTACCGTACCTAGTTTGCCGATGGAAACCCGTAGGTCGCCGCTTGTGGCATTGATGTTGTTTAGGGTGGAAACTAGGGTTGCTCGGTTTGTAGCTAGTAAGCTATTTACCTGAGAGGCAGTTGCACTAAGCTGGTTGGCAGTTTGGGTAATCGCTTGAGCGGAAGAGGACAGATTTTTGAGTTCTGAGCGAGCGTCTTTTGTGAGCATCGTAAACTCACGGCTAAGAGAAGCAATTTCGGCAGCGGCGACCGAGGTATTTTTGACCACCCCGTTAACATTGGCAAAAAACTGGGGATCAGTATACAGGTTGGCAAATCGGATGGTTGCGCGTCCTAGTTCATCAATGCTAAAGCCGGCTTCACCCGACAAACGCGCCTGATCACAGAGAATCAATCCTTGGTTACAATCCTTTGCTAAAGGAGTGATTTTAACGTTAGGAGGAAGTTGGGTTAAGGGAGTGAGTTCGATCGCCGATTGGCTAATTAACCCCGACTGGTTCACTTGAGCAATCACTTGCTTCGGAATGAGAGTCGTTGCGGGAGAGATTTCTGCTTCAACTTCAATTTTGTTGGGCTGAGGACGAATTCCGACAATTTTGCCAATTGTTACCCCGCGATAGCGCACAGGTGCGCCAACCTGTAGCCCGATGGCATTGGCAAATTCAATGAAAATTGTGAAGCTGCGTTTACCAAGCTGGATTCCTTGGAGCCACAAAGCAATCCCAATAAATAATCCAATGCCTGCCAAAATCAGTAAGCCTACTGAACCTTCTCGCACTGTTCGCGATCGCATACGTTGCCCTCACACAATGATTAACCTGCTACCTGAATGGGTCCTTCCACCTTACCGCTAAAAAATTGGCGGATTAAGAGATTGTCCGTTGTATCAATTTCATCAATGCTGCCTTCCCACTGCACTTTTCCGCGATAGAGCATGATAACCCGATCTGCCGTCCGCCGAATGGTGCTGTCTTGGTGAGTCACCATCACATACGTCCCACAGACTCCCTGAGAGTGTTGCAGTTGACGCACCAAATCTTCGATCACCGTAGACGCGATCGGATCAAGCCCTGCCGTGGGTTCATCGTATAACAACACTGCTGGCGTATCTTTGGGATTAGCTGGATTGGACATAATGGCACGGGCAAAGCTAACTCGTTTACGCATTCCACCCGACAACTGTGCCGGATAGCGATCGCCAATGCCAGTTAGCCCAACCATTTCTAGTCGCTGACTCACTAATTTCTGAATTTCTGCATGGGACAAGTTGGAGTGTTCATAGAGCAAAAAACCGACATTTTCATCCACGGTAAGCGAATCAAACAGCGCCGCTTGTTGAAAGACCATGCCAATCCCAATCGGGTCTTCAGCATCTTCGATCAACCCTTGGCGGCGGTGCCCCTGCACCCAAACCTCTCCTTCATCCGGTGCAAGCAGACCCGCCATAATCCTTAGAATTGTTGACTTGCCAGTACCCGACGGACCCACAATTGCCAGTGCTTCCCCTCGATAAATGGTTAAATCAACGGAATCTAATACAATTTGCTCTCCAAATGCTTTGGAGATTCCTTTCAGTTCAATTAACGGTTCAGACATGAGGATATGAACCAAGCCACGCAGTACTTAAATTTGGACTCCTATGAATTTAACCGTCAAAGGCACAATCTGTCAGGTGAATAAATGGAAGCCGACATACTGTATTGCATTTTTTCATTGAAAGAGTAAACAGTTGCCAGACTGCACTCCTGCTGCTTCTCTTTTCTGCATTCTGTACTCCGCACCCTGTAGCCTGTACCCTGGATGCTAGCACCCCTTTATTGACTTAGTACTTTGGCGATCGACGAAATCCTGCAATCCTTTAGCCATTTTGGTGTTCGATTGGGGCTAGATTCCATTCAGCAACTCCTCAAAAATCTTGGCAATCCCCACGAACAAGTTCCCATCATTCATGTGGCAGGCAGCAACGGTAAAGGCTCGGTTTGCGCTTACCTGTCCACCATTTTGACTGAAGCGGGGTATACCGTTGGACGATATACTTCGCCTCACTTGATCGATTGGACAGAACGCATTTGCTTAAATAATCAGGCGATCGCCCCAGAAACGTTGGAATCAATTTTGCAGGAAGTGATTGCCGCGATTCAGCCGGATGATTTGCCACCGACTCAGTTTGAGGTGATCACAGCAGCAGCTTGGCTTTATTTTGCCCAACAGGAAGTGGATGTGGCGGTGATGGAAGTGGGATTGGGCGGACGGTTGGATGCCACTAATGTGTGCGATTATCCCCTAGCTAGCATTATCACCTCGATCAGTCGCGAACACTGGCAACGACTCGGTCCAACGCTGGCGGATATTGCCTGGGAAAAAGCGGGCATTTTGAAACCGGATTGTTCAGCGGTAATCGGACAGGTGCCTAGGGAAGCTGCGTCTGTGATTCATCGACGGGCTTTAGAGTTGGGCTGTGTGGCGACCTATCCTCAGATTGCGCGAGATTTGGGCAATGGTTGGGCTGAATATCAGGGAGTTGAAGAGTATGAGCTAGAGTCAGATTTACAAGACCCTGAAGAGCGGAGCATGGTGCATTTACTGAAGGCAATTCGTTACCCGCTACCGCTCCAAGGTGCGATCCAGCTTCACAATTCGGCACTCGCGATCGCGGCGATTCAACTATTACGAGAGCAGGGCTGGCAAATCTCCGATGACGCGATCGCCCAAGGAATTGCTAACACCCAATGGGCAGGACGCTTACAGTGGGTGACCTGGCAAGGACACAAAATTTTGATCGATGGTGCCCACAATCCTGCTAGCGCTCAGGTGTTGCGAGAGTTTGTGGAGGCTTTGAATCCGCTGCCCTCTACCATTCATTGGGTAATGGGAATGCTTTCCACGAAAGATCATGGGGATGTGTTTCAAGAATTATTGCGATCGCACGACTCGCTTTACCTAGTGCCCGTCCCCGATCACAGCACCGCCACACCCACCGAGCTAGCAGTTTTAGCCAAAAATATTTGCCCCGATTTAGCAGAGTGTCAGACTTTTGCCGACGTAATAGAAGCGCTTGAAACCGCAACCCATCAAGCTGAGACCTCAGATCTTGTCGTTTTGTGCGGCTCCCTCTATTTGTTGGGACACTTTTTCAAAACTGCGAACCCTCTTCAGGCGTGAATGCACAGCCGTCTTAGAAAAGCTGAAAAGAAAAAATATCATACTATTGGACGATATTGGCACTCTAGAGAGAAGACGGGGCAACCAACAGATTGACGATTAAATATATTTCTCTAAAAGCACAGAATTTATCATCAAACTCCTGACCAGAAAGGCATCTGGCGATTTAGCAACTTGTTAAACTGACCAATTGAGATGAATCGGAACAGTCTAGATTTTTTAGTCACAAAGGCATTAACCCAAATTCATAGCTCAGAATGTGCCTAAGTCTGGTAGATTTGGCAGAGTATTCGCAAGCATGTGCAAGATGAAAGTCCTAGTAATTGGTGGCGATGGCTATTGCGGTTGGGCAACCGCGCTCTACCTCAACAAGCGGGGATATGAAGTTGGTATTCTCGATAATTTGGTGCGGCGGCATTGGGATAATGAGCTTTGTGTCGAAACTCTCACCCCGATCGCGCCGATCCAGCACCGTCTCAAGCGCTGGAATGAATTGACTGGCAAAAATATCGACCTATTTATTGGCGATATTACAAACTACGAGTTTTTGAGCAAAACCTTACGGCAGTTTGAACCCGAAGCGATCGTCCATTTTGGCGAACAGCGATCCGCGCCCTTTTCCATGATCGATCGCGAACATGCGGTCATGACTCAGGTGAACAACGTCGTCGGCACGTTGAATATTCTCTATGCCATGAAAGAGGATTTTCCCGATTGTCACCTGGTTAAGCTGGGCACGATGGGCGAATATGGTACGCCCAATATTGATATTGAAGAAGGCTACATCACGATCGAGCATAACGGGCGCAAAGATACATTGCCCTATCCCAAACAACCCGGCAGCATGTATCACCTTAGCAAAGTGCATGATTCTCACAATATCCATTTTGCCTGTCGCATTTGGGGCTTGCGGGCAACCGATTTGAACCAGGGTGTGGTTTACGGCGTGTTGACCGATGAAACCGCCATGGACGATTTGCTAGTCAATCGGTTGGATTACGATGGTGTGTTTGGCACGGCGCTCAACCGTTTTTGCGTTCAAGCAGCGGTCGGGCATCCCCTCACGGTATATGGCAAGGGCGGACAAACTCGCGGCTTCTTGGATATTCGCGACACGGTGCGCTGTGTGGAATTGGCGATCGCCACTCCAGCCGCTCCCGGCGAGTTTCGGGTCTTCAACCAGTTCACTGAGCTATTCAGCGTGGGTGATTTAGCGCGCATGGTGGAAAAAGCAGGCAGCGAGATTGGCTTAAAAGTTGAAGTGAAAAATTTGGAAAATCCTCGGATTGAAAAAGAAGAACACTATTTCAATGCCAAAAACACCAACTTGCTAGATTTAGGCTTGGAGCCTCACTATCTCTCGAATTCGCTGCTCGATTCCCTGTTAAATGTGGCGGTGAAATACAAAACCCGCGTCGATGAATCGCAAATTCTGCCTAAAGTGACCTGGAAACGGTAACCACGATGGGCGCTCGTGTGCTGCTATTGGTATCGACAACGATCGCGCCTAGGATGGGTGCGATCGCGCTTTGTACGTTTTACTTGTTTCCAGAATGGGCAGCGTTAGACAGGAGCTATCACAATTACCAAATGCTGGCAAAATCGGAGGCACCCGTGCGGGAGGTATCCGTTGCTCAAGCGGCTGAAAATCGACATCGAATCAATTGCGTTGCTGAAGGAATTAGAATTTTGCTAGGCGGCATTATGGTATCCATTGGTGTTCATGGTTTCTGTCTCCTCGCTCGACGTTAGCCCTGCCATTTTATTAAAGCGTTCACTTATATGCGTATTGCTTTGTTCACCGAAACTTTCTTGCCCAAAGTTGACGGCATTGTCACCCGCTTACGTCATACCGTGGAGCAGCTACAGCGCATGGGCGATCAGGTGTTAGTGATCTCTCCCGATGGCGGCTTGACGGAATATAAAGGGGCAAAGATTTACGGCGTTTCGGGCTTTGCGATGCCGCTCTATCCAGAGCTAAAGATGGCGCTGCCTCGACCCGCGATCGGGGAGGCGTTGACCCAATTTAAGCCGGATATTATCCATGTGGTCAACCCTGCCGTCTTGGGGTTGGCGGGTATTTTTTATAGCAAGACCCTGAATATTCCGCTGATTGCGTCTTACCATACTCATATTCCAGAGTATCTCCAGCATTATGGGCTGGGAATGCTAGAAGGCTTAGTCTGGGAATTGCTGAAAGCCGGACATAACCAAGCGCGACTGAATCTTTGCACCTCAACGGCAATGATGCAGGCATTGACAGACCATGGGATTGAACGGGTGGATTTATGGCAGCGGGGCGTGGATACGGAAATGTTTCAACCCCATATGGCAAGCCGAGAGATGCGATCGCGCTTATCTCAAGGTCATCCTGATTCTCCGCTTTTACTGTATGTCGGTCGCCTCTCGGCTGAAAAAGAGATTGAACAAATCAAACCTGTTTTAGACTCGATTCCCAATGCACGGTTGGCTCTAGTGGGCGATGGACCCCATCGACAAGCGCTAGAAAAACATTTTGCTGAAACTGCCACTTATTTTGTGGGCTACCTGCAAGGGTTAGACCTTGGTGCTGCGTTTGCCTCTGCGGATGCGTTTGTTTTTCCCTCGCGCACTGAAACTTTGGGCTTAGTACTGCTAGAAGCAATGGCGGCAGGGTGTCCCGTGGTGGCTGCACGATCAGGCGGCATTCCCGACATTGTGGACGATGGAGTCAATGGCTTTTTGTTTGATCCAACCGACGAGCAAGGGGCGATCGCGGCAACTCAACGACTTCTAGCAAATCCTCAAGAACAAGCCACGCTACGCCATAATGCCCGTCGCGAAGCAGAATGCTGGAGTTGGTCAGCCGCCACCCAGCAACTTCACACCTACTATCAAGCGGTGATCGATGCTCAGGTTTACTCTGCCGCAGCTTAACTTAAAAAGCGCTTGGTAGAGAAGCTCTTCTAATTGAAATGACAAATGCAACAAGTCCTCAAAAACGCTGAAGAGTTGCAAATAAGGCGGATTAATCCGTTCAGGAGTGGGCTGCGTATACCAAATATAAGGGTGCTAAAGTGCAGTTTCAATTGCAGCACTCCACCCACTTGCCCATCCAAAATATCAACGCTATGCCAAATTATCGGTTTACTTCCCGTCGCATCCTCCGCAACATTTCCTTAATTGCGCTAATTGCTGTAGCCTTTGCCTACAGTGCCTCTCGTCTGGCGTTTTCGAGTGCTGCTAGAGATCGCCCCGCTGTGATCGCGGCAGGAAAAGCAATTGAGCCTGCGATCGACATTGCAGCTTCCACCGTCCAAGGGGAGCAGACCGCAATTTTTGCCGGAGGCTGTTTTTGGGGAGTAGAAGCTGTTTTTGAGCATCTCAAGGGAGTTTCTGACGTGGTTTCTGGCTTTTCTGGAGGCAATGCAGCCACCGCAAACTACGACACGGTAAGTTCAGGGCAAACAGAACATGCTGAGGCTGTGAAAATCACCTATGATCCCGCGCAGATTTCCTATGGACAACTTCTCAAGGTCTACTTTTTAGTCGCCCATGACCCAACGCAACTGAATCGCCAAGGTCCTGATATAGGAACTCAATATCGTTCAGCGATTTTTGTCAACACTGCTGAGCAAAAGCGAGTTGTTCAGGCTTACATCGCTCAGCTTGATAAAACTAAGATTTTCCGCGCTCCAATTGTGACCCAGTTAGTTCCTACATCTGATTTTTATGCGGCGGAGGAGTATCATCAGAACTTTATCGATCGCAACCCCAGCTATCCCTATGTGGTTATCCACGATCTGCCAAAGCTTGATCAGTTGAAACAGCAGTTTCCAGACTTGCACAAATAAGTCAATAAGCCGCGATCGCACGCATAGAAAAGTCAGCAACAAATTAGCGAAAGTTTTGGCATCAGAAGAATCTTAAGCTGCAAAAATCATGCTGTAAAAGAACGTCCTAAGCCCAAAGCTGCAAGCCGTTTGCGGAATATGATGGAGCTTTTATCCCCTGCAATATGCACTTCCTCAGCCAAACTGATAGGCAAATCCTCTGGCCATTGCTCTTCAACAATATCTCTATCTTCAGCAAACACCTGATGATTAAAGTCGAGCGTGTCTTGCAGTGGCGCATCCTTATCAAAGTTACGACAAATTGGCACAAACACGCGCGTCTTACGGGCTGAGATAGGGGAAGCTGCATTGAGAACATGAAGTTTGCCGTGAGGAAAGAAAACCGTTAACTTAGCTGTAAAAGGAACGTATAACTCAAACAAGCGTCTCCACAGAAAATCAGACGGCGCTAAATGCTTCATTCCATGAGCATAGTTGCTCACAGAACTTACATAATCTGCTCGAAAACCATGTTCAGTTTGCTCGATTAGGTAATCTGGCACTTCTGGATTATCTTGCTCTCCAAAAGATTTGGCATGGATAAAAGCAAAATGGCTAACATCTAAAAAGCCTTCCACTTGTCGCCCTGCTGCTGCATGTAACTCGACAGAATCGGGCAATACCTGAAGGTAATCAGGGTCATTCCACTCGCTCAGATCAGGAAACCCCACAGGTTCGTTGTCTACCAATCGAGTCCATACCAACCCATACTGCTCTACCACAGGATAGGTCTTGAGTTTTAGCCGTGATGGGATTGCTGCTTTGGGCTGAGCCGGAATGCAAACGCACTGGGCATTTTGGTCATATTGCACCCCGTGATAAGGGCAGATGAGGCGATCGTTTTCAATCCAGCCCAAGCTGAGCGGTGCGCCTCGATGCAAGCAGAGATCTTGGGCAACGATGATGGAGCCATTGGAAACTCGATAAATCACCAGTCGCTCATCTAATAAGCGAGTGCCATAAGGCTTCTCAGTTGTAATTTCATGGGAGAACGCCACGGGATACCAGAAGGGTGCTAGTGCTTGCCAGTCAGTTGGACTGAACGTGCAATTGCGCGGTAAAGATACTTCTTGAATCGCCACCATAAACGCTACTCCTGCATATGAACCAGCAGGATAAACACTACAACGAGATGAATTTCTGTTTTGTGTAATCTTGCACAGATACGGCGATGAGGCGATCGCGATCGCCTCATCGCCGCAATTTTAATAGCGCCCTAAGTGAGCCGCACTTGAAAGACAGCAGCAAATGCGATCGCCACTTGTTCTCTCACTCGATCAATCTGAATATCTGGGATAAATTGTGCCATGCTGCCCACTGCTTTATCGGCAATGCCGCAAGGGATGATCTGATCAAACCCGCTTAGATCAGGACATACATTGAGTGCGAAGCCGTGCATTGTAATCCAACGGCTGACTTTAATGCCGATCGCAGCTACTTTGCGATCGCTCACCCAAACTCCCGTCATTCCGGCAATTCGCGTTCCTTCTAGCCCATACACCGCCAACACTTGAATCAGCACCTCTTCCAGTTGGCGCAGATACCAATGCAAATCTTTTTGGTAATAGGTCAAATTCAAAATCGGGTAGCCCACCAACTGACCGGGGCAATGATACGTCACTTCACCACCTCGCTCTATCCACACAAGGTCATGCTCTGTCTGGGCTGAATTAAATTTAAGAAAGCTTGTAGTGGAACCTTGACCTAGGGTATAAATCGGCGGATGTTCTAGCAAAATCAACACATCGTCTAAATCGGGCGAGTTTGGATTTGCTTTGCGTTCTATAACCAGCGATCGCTGCAAATCCCAAGCGGTTTGATAAGGCACAACGCCTAAATTTACGACTCTACAAAGTCTCAATCGATTCTTAACCTGATGCAATAAAGCAGCATTATTTACAGAATTTGAGTAGCTTCAACGGGTAATTCCCCCCCCGATCTCTAACAATGCTCTAAAACGCCAAGAGAATCAAGAGTAATTCTCTGCAAAATTGCATCAATTTAACGCAACAGCAATCAAGAATTATCAAGGCTTGCAAAGCATTCTAAAGCTATCTGTTGGGAAGAATTCAAAGTGCTAGGGTGAAGTTAAGAACCGACTAGGGTTCAGTTAAACCTGTTTTTTAAGGGAGAAAGCTCCATGAAGCTGGTTATTCAAGGCAAAAACATCGAAATCACTGACTCCATTCGTGAGTATGTCAATCAGAAGATTGAGAAAGCAGTTATCCATTTTCAACAAATGATTACTGAAGTAGATGTTCATCTGTCGATCGCTCGTAACCCCCGTATCAACTCAAAGCAGACGGCTGAAGTAACAATTTATGTCAATGGTGCCGTTGTGCGCGCAGAAGAGGGAAGTGAAAGCCTCTATGCCAGTATTGACTTGGTTGCAGATAAGATTGCTCGTCAACTGCGGAAATATAAAGAAAAACGCAACTTTAAACAGCATACAGTGCCGAAAGGAATTGAAGAACTAATCGAGCCGCTAGCGATCGATCCGCCAAATGTGGATGATTTGTTAAAAGATCGCACTCCCGCGCTCCCGCCTGAAGTGATTCGGACGAAGTATTTCGCGATGCCTGCCATGAGTGTACAAGAAGCTATGGAACATCTAGAAATGGTGGATCATGATTTTTATGTATTCCGCAATGAAGAAACGGGTGAGATTAATGTGCTGTATGAGCGCAACCACGGAGGTTTTGGAGTGATTCAACCTCGCAATGGCAATGGGCATACTCACAACGGGAAGGATGGAAATGGGAAGGTTGCCCACCCTCCAAGCTTATCCTCGGTTTAGATCCAATTTAGGATATTTGCTGTTCAAGAGATACCTCTGATAGCTGCACCGTTTAAGTTCTCACGCGATCGCTTCAACGAAACGCGGAGCCACTTAAACGGTTTTTTAAGGCGCTGCTTCTATCACGAGTTCATTGATACTAGGGCGTGAGAAGAACGGAGATGACGATCGCAGTGATCGCCAAAACCACCGACGACATTATCACTCCCGCCGCAAGATTCCCGTTGCGGATTTCTTCGCGATAATCAATCGGATCAAGTTTATCAAACAGGCGTAAGCACCCATAAAAAATCAACACGCTGACCACAGACCACGCTATCGTTTCTCCAAGCTTTTGTAGAAATGGCATCATACAACCACCAACCGTATTTTCTAAGCTAAATTCCCAAGTTGCGTGATTATTATGACACTTGATGTAGAAAGGAATAACCAACCGGAATAAATTAGAGACAAACTGTAGCTATTTGTAGCGATTTGCTGATCAACCTCGGGTCATGGCATATCTTTCAAATATAGTGTTGAATTCTGCTTGGCTAACCAGTAGATTCCAGTTTATTTCGCTTATCGTTATTTGTGATTGACTGATGTCTTCATCTCCTAAGACTCAATACACAGCCCGATTTCTTGACCTTTTTACTTATCTAACCCTGCTTTCAACAGCGGTGATTTTTGCCTGTTTGGTATTCAGCCCGGTTTTTATGCGATCGCTCGCTTCCAAAACCATTCAGGTAAACCCAGATGTGCCAGAGCAGTTACCCCCAATTCAGCTTAAAAAAGAACTCATTGGTGCCCTGAGAATTGATGTTAGTGCGTCTATTCCATCGAATCACTGGGTTACCTACGAAATTCAGCTAAAAGATCAGCAGGGTCGGGTGCTTGCCAGCGGCATCAAACAAGCCTGGAGAGAATCAGGCACTTGGTCAGAAGAAGGAGAAAGCGGCACTTGGACAGAGGATGATTTAGTCGGTGGCTTAGATGTTCGAGCCGTCAAATCAGAACCCGTAACCATTGTGTTAGATGTATTGGAATATTCTGATATTTCTGGAAAAGAGATTGATCAGCCTGTGCCTTTTGAGATCAGCGTCGTCAATGGAGCCGTGGATACTCGCTATCTCTGGACTGGCATGATCGGCACAGCATTTCTAGCATTCCTTGCCCTATTGGTTACGCCTTTTTCGGGCAAGGTAATTATTGATAAATTAATTTGCGACAGTGACCTTAGTGGACGAGGAATTTTAGGAGGAACGAACAATTTAGTTAGGGTGACTGTCAAAATTAAATCGGATGAACACTCGCCGCGATCGCTGACTGTGCTGCTGGTGATCAACGATGGCAATGGTGAACAACTGTATTCCCAAAGGCATCCAGTCACCCTATCATTCGTTAAATCCGAGGGCAAAGTTACTGCTGCCAACGGAAAACTAACCACCTTTTTCGTCTTAGAACCGCGTAGTTCCTATGGCTTCCACGTCGAAGTTACGCCCGATGCCACGGTCGATCGCACTAAGCTCGTCGTCCGCGAACACTGCAAAACGCTGTTTCCCGCTAAAATCACCACTTTAAAGTCAACTCAATAAAATTAACCCAATGACCAAATTATTTGCTTTATTAGCCATCCTCCTCGCAGGAACCACGCTCTTTTATGGTTTTACTCAACAATCTGCCCTAGTGCTACGGCAGGAGAAGCAAGATAATCATTGGGTTCGCCATGGCACGAATACGTCTGGCTCGTATCGCAGCGGTGTTTGGATTGCCTCGCCCACCCGCCAATCCTACGGTAGTTTTCGGGGGGGTGGTCCTGGTGCGGGAAAATAGGCTAGGCAATGAAGTCCGAGTTAAAGCGTCAAGCCAATTACCTAGATGAATGAGATTGCGTGGATTAAGGAACACCCGCTTAGCCGTCGTCAGCGATGGCTATTGCTACTAACGGCGGCGGTTTCTTCTAGCTGTGGGCTAGCGGTGGAATTGTTGTTGGGTACGCTTGCCAGCTATTTGGTTGGAAATCCAGCCTTAGCTTATGGGGTGTCGGTTGGTGGTTTTTTAGCCGCGATGGGTTTGGGAGCTTACTTGAGCCGATTTGTGGCGGTGAAGGGCGATCGCGCCACCCAGCAAACCCAACTGCAAACTGCCTTGGTCTGGGTGGAACTAATGATGGCTCCCCTCAGTGCCATTATTCCCTTGATACTATTTTCCCTATTTGTGATCGATGGTCCCTTTTGGATTGCCTTGTTTTTGGGAACTATCCTGCTGGGAAGCTTGGCAGGCATGGAATTACCCCTAATCACCCGCCTACTAGAGCAAGATGAAAATCTGAAAGATACCCTATCTGGAGTGTTGGCATTGGATTATGCCGGAGCGCTTTTTGGTTCTTTGCTGTTGCCGATCGTGCTGCTGCCCCTGTTGGGTATTTTTCCCTCGGCTGCTCTGATTGGGGCGATTCCAGCGGGAATGGTGGTGTTGCTAGCGCGAAACTTTCCAGCCCTGCGCCACTGGGAACGCTGGGGGCTGTTCATCGGGTTGGCGCTATTGATATTTGTGCCGTTTACGATTATTTTGGGCGATCGCCTTGAAAACACCTTATACAAAGCCCCCGTCATTACCCGCATCCAATCTCCTTACCAGCGTGTTGTATTAACTCGTCAAGGGGCTGACCTACGCTTGTTTCTGGATGGCGACCTGCAATTTTCTACTTTAGATGAATATCGCTACCACGAAGCCCTCGTCCATCCTGCCCTCAGCGCTAATACTGCTCTACGCGCCAAAGCAAGTCAAAATGTCGAACGCCAAATGCCGAATGTCGAATCTTTAACTCCTGATTCCCCCCTCGCCTCTCGCCAGGTTCTTTTGCTGGGTGCAGGTGATGGATTAGCGTTACGCGAAGTGCTGAAATGGCAAGATGTGGAAAAAGTTGTGCTAATTGATCTCGATAAAGCAGTAGTGAATTTGGCGATGCATCATCCGTTTTTGATTAAGGCAAATCATCACTCCTACGCTGATCCTCGCGTACAGGTGATTCAAGCTGATGCTTTTGTGACTGCGCCAAACCTCCGTGATCGCTTTGATGTGATCATTGCGGATTTTCCTGACCCCGATCGCGATGTGATTGCCAAACTTTATGCTCAAGGGTTTTATCAGCGATTGCTGACTCGGTTGGCTCCTAATGGTGTATTTGTCACCCAAGCATCCAGCCCATTTTTTGCACCCAAAGTCTTTGCCTGTATTGCCGAAACCTTGAAATCTGTTGGGCTAAACGTATATCCCTATGTAGTGGATGTGCCGAGTTTTGGGCTATGGGGCTTTGTTATGGCATCTCATAGCGCCATTCAACCCAACACGCTGGAATTGCCCGTTGCTACCCGTTTTTTAAATATACCAACCATGAGAAACCTATTTCAGCTGCCAAAAGACATTCAGTTAGGCAATGTGGAAGTGAATCGGCTATCGCAGCCCGTTATCCTCAACTATCAGGCAGACTCACGCTGGGCAGCCTATGACTGACGAATGGCGAGGGGCAAGAGGCAAGGGGCGAGTTAAATATCCGATCGCGTCGAAAGGCATCATAAAAAAGTAAAGGAGGAAAAATGTTGATGTGGTTGTGGATTGGAATTGGCGCGATCGCGATCGTGGGAGTGGTTCTGGTCGTGCGGCAACGCCAAGGTAAGCCACTATTGGGAGCTTCCAATCAGCCAGCATTGCCATCACTGCATCGCACGGTGTTTAGTCTGCAAATTGGCGATATTGTCCAATATCTCGGTAAGGATTGGGTGGTTGAAGGGCAACTAACGTTTAACGATCATGGTTACACCTGGATGGAATATATGCTGCAAGATGGGGATGAAGTTCGCTGGCTATCTGTGGAAGAAGACGATCGCCTAGAAGTTTGCTGGGTGGAAACCATTACAGGCTTAGAAATCAGTGGCACTCCGCCCCAACAAATCACCTACGAGGGAGCCGTGTATAAACTGAGAGAATCGGGAACTGCTAGGATGACCCGCGCTGGCACCACGCTGAATAAGCAAGCTCAGCAGTGTCGCTATTACGATTATTCGAGCAACCATAAACAACTTTTGTCAGTGGAGGACTGGGACGGAGATATGGAAGTATCAGTAGCGTGGCAGATTTCCCCTAGCTCCCTAACTTTGCTTCCGGGTGATGGACGGCGCGTGTATGACTGAACCCACGAATGATCAAACTCTAGAACCTCTGCGATCGCACCATTGGTCTGCCATTTTAACCGCTGCTGCAAAGGTATATTCTTGGTCATCTGCCGATTTTCTAGCGTGTTTAAAGCAGGTCGTGCAGCAAGCTGGATTGACTGTTGTTGGCGAGCTCGCGTTTACCTTTGAGCCTCAAGGGATTTCGGCGATCGTGCTGCTCGAAGAATCTCATGTAGCGCTACATTTTTGGACTGAAAAAGGTAAAGTAACCGTGGATATTCATGTTTGCGATTTTCAGGAAGACAACAAACCCAAAGCTGAGAAACTAGCCCATTTGTTAGCGCTGGAAATTAGCGAGGCACCGGGTCAATGGCATTATTTATCGCTGACTGAAACTGAAAAAAATCCTTAGAGAAGACCTTGCATGGACTCAACAGATTTAGCTTTTACGACTGCGATCGAACAGGCACGGCTGATCCGCTGCAAAGAGATTTCGCCATTAGATTTAGTTGAGATTTATTTAGAGCGCATTCAACGGTTGAATCCTCAGTTAGGGAGTTATGTAGTAGTGGCGGCGGAGCAGGCGATCTCAGATGCCACAGCCAAAACTGAACTCTTGTCCCATACGCCAACCGCAGACTTGCCAGCCTTTTTTGGTGTGCCCATTTCAGTCAAAGATCTCAATCCAGTAGCAGGTTTACCCTGTGCTTATGGGGTGAAGATCTTAAAAAAACGAATCGCGACTGATGATGATGGTGTGGTCACCAAGCTGAAACAAGCAGGATTTATTATTCTGGGCAAAACGGCCACCTCAGAAATGGGCATGTTGCCTTATACCGAGCCACGGGGGTTTCTGCCTGCCCGGAATCCTTGGAGCTTGGAACATACCCCAGGGGGATCGAGTGGTGGCGCAGCAGCGGCAGTGGCAGCAGGTTTAGGTGCGATCGCCCATGCCTCAGACGGAGGCGGTTCGGTGCGAGGTCCCGCATTCTGTTGTGGGTTAGTTGGAATTAAACCTTCCCGTGGACGCATTAGCTATGCACCGATTGGAGAACGGTTGAATGGGTTGGCAACCAATGGACCGATTGGGCGCACTGTTGCAGATGCAGCGGCATTGTTGGACGTGATGGCAGGCTATGTTCCGGGCGATCCCTATTGGCTTCCCAACCCAGAGCCATCCTTTTTAGCGGCAACTCAAAGCCCTCCCAATCGGCTACGTATTGCTTACTGCACCGGAATTTTGTCGGTGGGCGAAGCGGATGAATCCTGTCGGCAAGCGGTATTAAACACTGCTACTCTGTTAGAGCAATTGGGGCATTCTGTCGAAGCCAAAGAGTTTGTGGATGTGAGCGGACTGATTGAGCCATTTACAACGGTTTTTCAGGCGATTTTGAATGAAGTCGGTATTCCTGAACTGTTTCTGGGCAAGATGAGTCGCTGGTTTGCATGGCGTGCGAGGTTTTGCTCTTCTGGCAAATATCTTAGGGCGGTCAGCAAGTTGCAGGCGATCGCCCGCCAGATTGTCGAATTTTTTGACACGATAGATGTGTTGGTCTTGCCAACCTACCTGCATCCGGCGATTCGAGTCGGCGAATGGGCAAAAGAGCGACCCGGAAAAACGTTAGACAATATCGTGAACTGGATTGCGCCCTGCGCTCCCTTTAATGCGAGCGGACAACCTTCAATTGCTCTGCCTACCGGATTTACTGCCGCAGGATTGCCTGTCGGTGTGCAGTTAGTCGGTCGTCCGGCGGCTGAGGCAACCTTGATCGCCCTCGCTGCCCAGATTGAAGCTGCCCAACCGTGGAGCCATCATCGTCCGGCGTTGGCGCTGTAATAGGAAGTATTGGATTTCGCGATCGCTAGACATCTGGCTCAATCCCCCATATTTTTCTGGTCAGAGTTGGATTTCAAGCGCCAACCGGGTTTGATCACTTGCCGAGATCGGGCGATCGCCAAACAATTGTTAGGCACATCGTCAGTAATGGTTGATCCTGCCGCAATGTTGACATCTTCGCCGATGGTGACGGGCGCAACTAAGACGCTGTTAGATCCAGTTTTGCTGCGATCGCCAATGTGAGTCGGATGTTTTTTTACGCCGTCATAGTTTGCAGTAATCGTGCCTGCGCCGATGTTCACTTGATTGCCAGCGATCGTGTCACCGAGATAGGACAAATGCGCGACGTTGGTGCGATCGCCCAATTTTGTATTTTTCAGTTCCACAAAGTTTCCAATCCGACAGTGCGATCCCGTTTCTACATGTCCTCGCAGGTGAGCATAGGGACCAATTCGAGTCGCTTCTGCCACATAGCTATCTGTGACCACCGAATAAAGCACCGTCACATTTTGACCAATTTGGCTGTTTTCAATCAGGCTACCAGGACCAATGCGGCTCCCCGCGCCGATCGCCGTTTTGCCGCGTAGATGAGTTTGGGGTTCGATCACCACATCGGGTTCAAGCTCAACGGTGTCATCGATGGTGATGCTGCTGGGATCAATCAGCGTAACGCCTTTTTTCATCCAGTCCTCTTTAATCCGCGTTTGCAAAATGGTGTAAGCATCGGCAAGCTGTTTGCGATCGTTAATCCCCAAAATTTCCTGGTAGTCTTCTACATCGATCGCCATCACGGGTTTCATGTAGTTGACTGCATCGGTTAAGTAATACTCCTTTTGATCATTATTCGTCGTTAGCTGGGGCAACACTCTCCCAAGATCAGCCCACCGAAAGCAATATACGCCCGCGTTGATCCGATGATTTTGCCTTTGAGTCGGCGTGCAGTCGCGGTCTTCTATAATCTGCTGCAACAAGTTTTGATCCGTGCGAAACACCCGTCCATAGCCTTTAGGATCGGGCAGTTGCGCCGTCAAAATTGTGGCAGCGTTACGGTTTTCTTGGTGGGTTTGCAGCAGCAACTTGAGGGTTTGAGGACGAAGTAAGGGAACATCGCCATTGAGAATCAGCAAATCGCCCTCGAACCCTTCCATGGGGGTGAGCAATTGCTGAACGGCATGTCCGGTGCCTAGCTGCTCTCGTTGTTCAACAAATTCTAGAGCAGGTAATGGTGTCTCACCCTGCGAATTTGCCAGCATTTCCATGACTAGTTCATGGCGATAGCCAACAATTACCAATCGGCGGACGGGCTGAATCTCTTCTACGCTATTCAGCACCCATTCCAGCAGTGAGCGCCCCCCCATGCGATGTAAAACCTTGGGCAGGTCAGACTTCATGCGGGTTCCACGTCCGGCGGCTAAAATTGCGATCGCGACCATGCTTATTCAATCAGATGGGGATTAGAACAACATCTTATGCGATCGTGCTCAGGTCACACAAAAAAAGGCATACAAACCAGCCGACTCTACAGGGCTTTCTCGTAAATTCGATAGGTTTTGTAAATTTTGCCGCCCGACGTTTCGATCAGTTTGCGGGACGGGAAATTGTCCTCATAAACCCAAGACAGTTCAGCGCGTTGATAGGGTTTTCCTTTTTTAATGCCACCCATCATGCCCAAATAAATCAAAGCGAGAGCCACTCGTTTCCGGCGATACTCTGGCAACGCACAGATCGCAATCACCCGTCCTTGGTCAATTTGGCGGCGATACCACAGAAATTTCAGAATCCCCAACCAGTTCAGCTTTCCGTTAACATGCTTGAGGGCAATGTTGTAGTCCGGTAGCGCCATCCAAAAGCCAATCATTTCACCGTTATATTCGGCAACCGGGAACACGTCGGGATCAACCAAATCCTGTAACGACTTGGCTTCTTCCAAAAATTCTTCCTGAGTGCGCGGAGTGGAACTCCAGTTAGCGGAAAAAGCTTTGTTAAACAGGTGATATAGGCTGATCGCGTCTGTTTCAAAGTCTTTACCCTTCGTATGAATCGGGCGAAAACTGACTCCGGCTTTGCAGGCAAAATGATAGGCTTTTTCAAACTCTTGGGGCAGCGGCTCATCCAGTGGAAAGTTATAGGCATAGGCATCTTTGGCTTTATGCCAGCCGTTTTGCTCCATAAACTGAGGATAGTAATGTGGGTTATAGGGCATCATGATCAGGGGCGGCGAGTCGAACCCATCTACTAGAAAAAGACAATTATTATGGGTGGAAAGGTCGATAGGTCCTCGAATTTTATTCATCCCTTGCGATCGCAACCACTGACTGGCAGCGTCTAACAAAGATTGGGCGATCGCAGCAGCATCAATACATTCAAAGTAGCCAAATAGCCCGATGTTTTCTCCTTCGCGATCGATCAGACGACGATTAATCGCCGCCACGATGCGTCCCAAAGGCTTGGGTGGCGATGAGGTGGATGGCGTTTCCACGGCGATGAATGCTTGCAAGGTGCCGTATTGAAAAAAAGGATTGGTGGGAGCTAGCTGGCTGGCAATGCTACTGCGAAGCGGGGGCACCCAATGGGGATCGTTTGCATAGACGATCGCAGGCACATCTAAAAAAAGGGCTTGCTCAGCGGCGGTTGTGACTGGAATGATTTGAAAAGCAAAATCAGCGTTGGAGATGGGAGCGATCGCGCTTGAATGGGGTAATGGGTTCATGAAAAGATGCCTTATCTACAGCACAGATAATTTTGTGGTGTTGCTAAATCTAGATATAAAATTCGTAGGGACAATCCCTTGTGGTTGCCCTGATCCCAGCGAGGGTAGGCACAAGGCGCTATCCCTACCAGTGAAAATCATGTCAGCATTCAGCAATACCTTTTTATGGTTTAAACAAGAACTTAATGGGACTATATCAGGCGATGGGAATATGCACGATAGCCAACAAAATGTCGATTGCTGCCGAGCGAGAAATCGCCCCAGTTGTACCAAGAGCTTTGAGATCGCCATTGACTATGAGGGAAATTGCTGGGATATTTTGAGCGTAACTTGTTAAGAAAAAATAAGGTCAACACAAATTTTTAGGTCATTTTTATTCTTATGTCGCACAAGAAGTCCCTTTCCATACTGAACTTATCGTTGCTCCTTGCTTTAGCCGCCAGCCCCATCGCCGCTTTGTATGGGTCGCTAGAGTCTGTCATTGCCCAATCTCCTGTTGTTTCTCCAACCGCTCCCTTACCAAAAGCCTTTCCTGCGGGTGCTACCGTGCGAATTGATGGTTCCAGCAGCATGGCAGCGGTCAATCAGTCTTTAAAGCAGCGCTATGAAAAGGAATCGCCAGGAACCACCGTTGATTTAGGCAGCAATGGATCAGATGCGGCTGTGCAAGCCTTATTAGATGGAAAAGTAGATATTGCGGCGATCGGGCGACCTCTGACGGCAGCAGAAAAGCAAAAAGGGTTGGTTCCGGTTTCGATTGGGCGTGAAAAGATTGCAATTATTACCAGTTCTAAGAACCCGTATAGCGGAAACGTGACTTTTGAGCAGTTTGCTAAACTCTTCCGAGGAGAAATTAAAGATTGGTCCCAACTAGGCGGCACTTCAGGGAAAGTCCGGTTTATCGATCGCCCTGAAATGAGTGATACTCGGCAGGCATTTAAAACCTATCCCGTGTTTAAAACGGCTCCTTTCCAAACCGGGACAACCGCCGAAGCCGTGAGCCAAGATAGCACCGCTGAAGTGATCCAAAACTTGGGGCAAGATGGCGTTGGTTATGCAGCCTATAGCCAAGTCAAAGGCGTAGGTGGAGTCAAGATTATCTCCATGCACCAAACGTTACCTAATAATCCGGCTTACCCGTTTTCTCAACCCCGTTATTTTGTGACAAAGGGCACTCCTGCCGCTGCTACCCAAGAGTTTCTTGCTTATGCAACCGGGGCATCGGGTTTGGCAGCGATTCGTGAAACTGAAGCTGCCGCAATTGCCCCAGGCAACAATTCAACATCGTCTCCAGCAGTTTCTCCCAGTGCAATCGGTTCGCCCACTTCGCCGATCAGTTCACCGGAAGCCGTCACTCCCAATGTAGCTCCCTCGCCTAGCCCGGAGCCAGTCGCGATCGCTACCCCCACCAATCAAGGCTTAGCTGGATTGATCCCGTGGCTGTTGCTAGTGCCTGCTGCGATTTTGGGATGGATTTGGTGGTCTGCTAAAGGACGACGCGCTCCGGCTTCACCTTTGTCTGGCGTAGAGAGATCGCCCCAACCGCCTGTAACTGAACCTGTGGCTGAAGTGCCTCCTGTGCCACCGATTGGGGATATTTCCCTGCCTGAACCTATGGTCGGGGCAGCTAGTACTGTATCAGGGATTAATCCAGCGATCACTGGGGGAACCGCGATCGCTGGAGCCGCTGGACTAGCAGGATTAGCGGGATTGGCAAGCAAGGAGCAAGATGAACCTGAGATATCTGCTGCGATAGAACCAACGCCTGCTCGGACTGCATCCGAAACCGTGAGTCCGATGGTTCCTATTTCTGCCGAGTCCTTAGCCGAGGTGCCTGCTCCAACCGCTCCACCCGACATGCATCCAGGGTTAGCTGCGGGTGCTGCATTGGCGGTAGGTACAGGAGCGGCACTTTGGGCAAAGAGATCGCAAGATCCTGACCCGGCGATCGCAAACCTTCCCATCGTGGATAACTCCCTGGACAACTCACTTTTGGGTAACTCACTTGCCGATGTAGATAACGGATTAGCAGGGCTGCCCGATGGCTACGGGGAAAGTCGGATTGTGTTAATGCCTCGCGATCCCCAGTGGGCGTATGCGTATTGGGATGTTTCTGATAGTCACAAAGCGTCATTGCGGCATGAAGGGGGCGATCGCTTAGCCCTACGCTTTTACGACGTAACAGATGCAGAACTGAGTCAACAAAACCCACACAGCCTACAGCAATATGACTGCGAGGAAGTTGCCACTAATTGGTATATTCCGGTGCCCCTCAGCGATCGCGATTACATTGTAGAAATTGGCTACCTGACCCAAGATGAGCGCTGGTTAATGCTGGCACGATCTGCCCCCGTTCGGATTCCGCCTATCTATCCATCAGATTGGACGGAAGATCAAGACGCTACCATTTCTTGGGATGAAGACTTGAGTGGGAAAATCTTTTCTGTTCCCCTCCCCTATAAAAAGAAAGCACGCACAATGCACGAAGCAATGTATGAGCTAGCCCATGGAGTCGAACGCGATCGCGCTGCGGGTTCTCTCTATGGCTCAATGCAAACGGCTAGCGCTCATCTTTCTCCTTCTGGAGTTGGCATGTCGGGAGTTGGCATGTCGGGAATTGGCATGTCGGGAGTTGGCATGTCGGGAGTTGGCATGTCGGGAGTTGGACTAGGTAGTTTGACAACTTCGGGAGTCGGCATGTCGGGAGTCGGCATGTCGGGAATCGGGATGTCGGGAGTCGGCATGTCTAGCTGGGCAACTTCTGGAATTGGGATGTCGGGAATTGGCATGTCGGGAATTGGCATGTCGGGAATTGGCATGTCGGGAATTGGATTCTCTGCTTCTATGCCACCCATTCGATCTCGTAAGTTTTGGCTGGTGGCAGATGCAGAATTGATTATTTATGGCGCAACAGAACCTGATGCCACACTGACGATCGCAGGTCGCCCAGTCCAACTGAATCCAGATGGTACTTTTCGTTTCCAAATGTCATTTCAAGACGGTTCGCTTGATTTTCCCATTCTGGCGGTTGCTTCAGATGGAGTTCAAACTCGCACCATCCATCTCACATTTGATCGAGCAACGCCTGTCCGTAACACAAATGCTAAAGATGACGCAGTAGAAGAATGGTTGCCTCATCAGTAAGCCGATGATTCGTCAGCAGCATCAAAAATGGCGATCATCCTTAAAGAAAAAGGTGTATGCCGCGATCGCTCCGATTAAAGTGATTAGAAAACTAATTTTAGGATCTAAAAAAGTAACTTGGGTCAATAAAGAGGGCGATCGCAGACTAGAATCGGCTGAATTAGCGATCAATAACATGAACAGATTATTAGCAGCATGAATGCCAAGAGCAAGTTCTAATCGATTATCTTTTAGTGTTACTGCGGCTAAAAAAAGAGATAGCACTCCGTAGGTTAATCCAGTCCACAAACTGCCGCGATTCATTTCCGAGTTACTAAAATGTGCCATGGCAAATGGAAGACTCGTTGCGATCACAAGGATTACAGGTTGTTTAATCAGTTGTCCCACCGCTTGCAAAAAATAGCCTCGAAACAGCAGTTCTTCGGTTGAAGTTTGTAGCGGTGTTAAAACGAGCGCGATCGACAAAAATGCCAGCCATTGCAAAGGATGAACACTCCATTCAAAGTGTTGTGGCATCCATAAAAGCTCTACTAATAACTGAATACTTAATATAAAAAACCAGATGCCAAATCCTAAAGTTAAACGTCTCCATTGTATAGAACCTATTGGATTAATCAAGGTGATTAACTTACGTTGGTGAATCCATTCAGTAGTAGCAAAAATACCACATAGCAAGAAGAAAAACGGAATAGTACTAATTAGATAATGTGATATCCAAGGCGAAAACCAGATACTCAGCCAAGAAGTTATTAAATGATTTGTATTTGTTTCTTTTTCCAGAAAATCGCTAATTTTCACTAGTAAATTGCTAATCAGTATTGAAATAAAAACTCCAATCCATGCACTTGTAATAATGCATAAAAACCCTAGCAAGTAATCGATCCAATGATTTTTCCCCTGTTTGCCAGCATCCAAAAAGCTTGTTTTCATTCAATATCAAAAGGAAATCTTTGTAAATAACTTAAAAGCCAGATTTCAAAAAGTTTCTAATTGTTGCAAAGTTTTGCGATCGCGAATAAAAGAGTAAATTTTGATTTCCTCAAAAACACGCTTGAGGATTCTATTTGATATAGTCGATAGACACCAGTTTTCAATACTACATTGACACCTTTTTTGCTGATTATTTTTTGTTAGCTAGGATATGAATCATTACGCAAGCCATTGGATTGATGATTGGTGCCAAGATAACGGCTGGACTGACTGGTTTATTGATCGCTCGATTTATTGGGGTTTTCCACCTCATGGGGTGATGCCAATGCCCATTCCATCAAAGGCAATGAGAGCAATTAAAGCCAAACAGGGATTGTGTTTTGAAGAAAAAGTGTGGTGTATAGCAGCCGTGAGCAGCACGATCTTGGCAGTAGGATTCAGCTACTTTTCTTCTTCTCCAATGCCGCTGGTTGGTGCATTTGCTTTCTGTGCGGTGGTGGCTGCTCGACTAGAAAACGAAGAACTCTAGCAGCAAGTCCAAATCTATAAAACACAAAAAGTCAAATACACAAAGATTCAAGTTTCGAGTGCTTAATGTAACTTGACCAACCCTCTAAAATGCTGGCTTCAGTATTGCGAGGGTTTTTTATTTTCCTCTAACAGTTTTCTCTAACAACGGCTTATTTGCTCCTTATCCTTCCTTTTGGGAAGTCGTTTATACTGAAAACTACGTTTAATTCAGATCAATTTTTCTATTCAATCTATTACACTCACGGGAGATCAGCGTGTTGCCAGATGACCCGACCCAAAATTTATCGATCGCGGCTTGCCCAGTTCCAAGCGAGCAACTTCCTTTGAATGAATACGAAGATTTGAAAGAATCTTGGTTTTTTCGGTGGGCAACGCTAGAGCGATCGCGCTATGTCAGCAAAATAATTTGGGTTTGGCTATGGAGTTGGGCGATCGCGGCTCCAATCGCAGCCGCAAGTTTTCCGTTTGAAAAATATCCGGCTAAATTTTTACTGACCAGCAGCGGTGGGGGAATTTTGCTATTGGGTCTAGTCTTAATCCGGCTTTATCTCGGCTGGTCTTATATTTCATCTCGTCTGATGGATGCCAATGTATTTTATGAAGAATCGGGTTGGTATGACGGGCAAACCTGGATTAAGCCCGCAGAAGTTTTAGCCCGCGATCGCTTAGTAGCGAGCTATCAAATTCAACCGATTCTCAAGCAAATGCAGGTAACCTTTGCAGTCTTGGCGGGACTTTGGGGCATCGGCGCTATTATTTGGCAGCTTCTAAATTAATGACAATTAAAACTAATAACAATTCTGGGTTGATCCTGCTCAAACAAACGGTTGATTACCCGAATTGACCGCATGGACACACTCGCTACCCGATTCTGGAAACCCATGACGGTATGCTGCATTTTCTGGATTCCCCCAGCCTAATTGCAAAATAATTTCAAGTTGGCTAGGACTTCCTTGCTGGCTCAAACTTGCCCATTCCGTGCGTTGCATCATGCGATCGACATCCTCCTGCGCCACCAGCCGATAGGCTTTACCCCCATTCAAACTGAGATATAAATCCATCTCCGTAGTAACCCCACCCCAAAACTCGAACAACTGAGTCTTTGCTGCTTTCAACAATTCCAAATCTTCTGGTAGCGCTGCCAGTTGCTCATCGACCTTGGGAAAGTGCAAACATTTCTCCTTGATCGTCAAAAGTTGCCAGACAATACCCGAAATTTTATGTTGCCGCTGATAGTCATGAACAGCAGCTCGAAAGTTGCGGTAAGCAGTAAATCGTTGCAGTCCTTCTGGCTGTAAAAATTTGTCAATAAATGGACTACCTGATGGACTGACCGCTAAGTTCAGGCGCTTTCCAGCCATACAAGCTCGCCGTTCATCTGACAAGATTTTGATCAGGTCTGCGGTGCTATGAATCTGTGACATCAGCAACCTACCGAACGAGGACAAAAGTTTACTAGAGGAGAATTGATTTAGAGTTATTTAAGTATTGCGAGTCCTGCTAGATTTGTCGGATGTTTCGGCTACTTTCTCATTGCTTCTTTGACTTTCTTTGATTGTGTGCCATGGGTTGAAGCGCGATCGCAGCATCGTCCAAATAAGGGCATTGCTGAATCTGAGGCTGAAATTTGTAGGGGCAATCCCTTGTGGTTTCCCTCGATCTCCGGCAGGGTCGGCACAAGACCTAACTCTACAGTCAGAAATCATACTTGCATTCAGCATCCTTAAAATAATCCCATCCAACCCAGCTTACTGAACTAATTCGGTGTTGATCTCGTTGACAGGCTGACGTTTTAGCTCAGCCGACTCAGAGCGGGGCAACAGCTTAAACACTTTACGTAATACGTCATCTAATTGTTCATAGGGAATGCTGCCTTTCTGATTTAGAACAATTTTACCAGTTTCATCAAATAAAACGGTTTGCGGCACCACTCCACTGTAGTAGTATCCTGGTTCTGTTTTTGTATAGCTTTTTTGGGGTGGAATGGCATCTACCCGTAAAGCAATAATGTCTGCTGCTCGACCATAAAATGCTTGCAGTTGGGAAACAACAGTGGAATATTGTTTGCTATCACTACTATCGTCGATGTAAAAGACTAGTATGATTGGGCGTTTGCGCTCTAAGGCTTGCTCTAGGGTGATTTTTGGCGGCACAAGAGAGCCGTTTCCTGCATACAGTGTGAAAATGTCGCCATCGTAGCGATCGTCGTTTAACCCAGCGATCGCCGTCGGCATATTCATCACTGTTAATCCACTAACTAAAATCAGGAAGCTGATTGCAAAGAGGCTAATCTTACGCCAAGAAAACCGCCAAGAAACCAGCGATCGCAGCCGAGAGAAACCCGAAAACCCAAAGAAGCACATACCATTCAGACTCATATTTTATTCTTATTGTGAAGCAACAAAGGACAGGCGTGAACCCTAAACGCGGATGGTTTGGCTCTTAGCATTAAACCAAAGTTGTAGCGAGTTTACTTTAGCTATACTAGAACTATACTTGGAAGCATGATGTGTAAAGGCACTTGAGACAGATTGTATCTAGCGATCGCCGCATCGCATCAAAAAGCTGGATTGGAAAAAGAGCGGTTAGATATGCAAAACAACACGATTAGTCAAAAACCAATTCGATCGCTCAATGATGCTCTAGATCGGTGCCAGGATTTAGGGATGCGCTTGAGTCGTCAGCGTCGTTTTATTTTGGAACTGCTGTGGCAAGCCCAAGAGCATATGTCTGCCAGAGAAATTTACGATCGCCTAAATTTACAAGGAAAAGAAATTGGGCACACATCAGTTTATCAAAACCTAGAAGCGCTTTCTAGCCAAAACATTATTGAATGCATTGAGCGATCAGATGGCAGACTCTATGGCAATATCAGCGATTCCCATAGCCATGTGAACTGCCTAGATACAAACCAGATTTTAGATGTTCACATTGTTTTGCCAGCCGACATTCTCAAGCAGATTGAAGAGCAAACAGGCGTTCGGATTACAGACTATCACATTGACTTTTTTGGCTATCGCAATCTAGAACCTGCAAATAGCTAGTATTCTAAAGCTAAAAATTTAGGGTTAGCACCATATGGTGAATATTGGGCTGAATTTAGGGAGTATTTTGGGGTTGCTACAAATTCTGATTGCCCTAGGATATCTTGCAGTGTCCATTGCTCAGATAGCGAGTGCGATTGGGTCACAGCGAAATACTGATATCCTTCTTCGCGTCCTTCAATTGATTTTTGCACCGATTATTTTGTTTCTATGTGGAGCGATTCTCTTTCTGCAAGGATGGCGACTAGACCCGATTTTGCAGTTCCAGCAGCTTTTGCTCAGTTTTCTAATTAGCTATTTAATCTTGTTGGACTTGGGCAGGTCAAACCGGAATTCTCAACGATAGGATAGGGCTGGTTTTAGAGCAAATTGCCTGTCTATCCAGCACTCCTATAAAGTATGGAAGTCATTGCATTTTGTTAAAGAAGGCGGTGCGATCGCGAAAGATTCCACTATTTGCGATCTAAACTGAGTTTCAGCTTTACAATAGCGGCAAGCTGGAATGCGGATGAATCAACCGATCAGGCGATTATCCTATCTCAGCTAGGCTGTTCATAGCAGTCGGCACTGAATTGTTGACACAGAAGCGCTGAAGGCATGGCACATAAGGCAATTGACCGATTTCGTCCCCAATTAGCAACGGGACATCAGGCTGCATCCGAATCTCATTCTCCAGTTGAATCGGCTGACCCAGAAGCCACTCTCGTAGGCTTGGAAGCCTCAGAAGTCGCGAACCAGTCTGATACTGATTTAGGTGATCCTGAACCTAGTAGTTCGGTGGATGTGGTTACCCCCAAAGAGCTAGAGCCACCAGCCGATGACATGGATTTGTCTATAGAAGCAGAGACGCAGAAGCAGACAACGGCTGAATTGTTTGCTCAAGTGACCTCAAAGTTGAAGCAAGGCGCTAAAGCGTTAGGAACGCCTTTGGTGTGGTTAGGAGTGGTGGCATTTTGTGGTGGCACTGGAGTTGCTGCGATCTCCTGGCTAACGGATGTACCGCCCAATCCTAATTGCCAGCAACTATGGTTTTTTTCATCCGATGCAGAGCGGCTATTTTGTGCAGAGCAGGCTGTGCGATCGGGTAGTGCTAGTTCGCTGGTCGCTGGATTAAAACTGATTGAACCGTGGCAGGATAACCACACGTTAGAAAAACCGGCTCAACGGCTAATGCGCGATTGGTCTAAAAATACGCTGGCGATCGCCCGCCAAAAAGCAGGACAAAACAATTTAAAGCAGGCAATTTATCTCGTCAGCAAAATTCCTGCGAGTAGCCCGTTTTATAAAAATGCTCAACAAGCTGAAAATCGCTGGCGAAAAAGCCAAATCAAAGGCACGGCGCTAGAAGCCTCGATTGAGAACGTCTTAAAAAAACAAGAGTGGCAAAAATCCGAAGCGCTTATTTTGCCGTTTGCCAACCAACAAGATGAGTATTGGCAGCAGCAATTTATCCGGATGCAAGAGCGCATCATGACAGAGCGCCTATCCTATAATCAGCTTCAAGCTATCCGAACAGACCTAGGAACAGATCTCACCAAAGCGGCAGGAAAACTAGGATCGGCGATCGCCGCAGTGGAGCAGTTACCCCCTAAAACTTATGCTCGTGCCAGTGCTGAAGAGGATGTGATTCGTTGGCGCAAAGCTCTGACCGAAAGTGCGGCTCGGCAATTGGAGCAGGGCAACTTGACAGAGGCGATCGCCCAAGCCAAATGGCTTCCCGTTCAATCCTTATCCCCTGACTTGCAAAACCTGATTGAATTTGACCAGGCAACCCAATTAAATCGACAAATGCCTGCTGCCATCCCAACCGAGGAAAACTTTTGGCAGCTAATCAGCACCCTAGCCGCTTTGCGCCAGATCCAGCCCAGTCACTCGCTGTATGCCGCAGTACAACCTAAGATCTCACCGCTAGAAGAGCGACTGCAAGATTTAACGCAATTGCGGCTTGCCAAATTTGTAGCGGAAGTACGTTCGCTCCCCTTGCTGCCGTTTGCCATTCAAATCGCTCAAGGAGTTACGCCCACTCGCCCTCATCGTCTTTATGCTCAAACGTTAATTTCAGTTTGGCAGCAGGATACGCAACAAATGGGCGATCGCGCAAATATTATTGCGGCTGAAAGATTTGCGTCGCTAGGAACAACCCCGGCACTCACTAGGGCGATCGCCTACGCAAGTCAAGTCCCTCTGGGAAGACCGCTGCGCCCAACTGCCCAAGCTGCCGTCTTTGACTGGAAACAACGCCTGCTCGATCTCGAAGACCAAGCCATTCTTAATCAGGCTCAGAAATTGGCAACTGCAAAACAGTATACTCAGGCGATTCAGCTTGCGAATAAGATTGGTGAGGGTCGCCCCCTTTATAATTCAGCGCAAACTTTAGTTCAACAGTGGAGCCTTACTGAAAGCGATCATTCTATAAAAGAGCAGTAGCACGGGCGACTAAACCAGTTTCTCCTAAACCCGGTTGAAGGTGATATTAAGAAATAAGCTCAATAAGCGAGTTCATATCCTGAGTAAAAGTCTCTAAACTAAATAAAGAACCCAACCAAGGAGAATTGCATGACTGTAGCGCAAGTATCGGCACAGGAGCTATTTCAAGCCGCTTATGAAAATCGTTATACCTGGGAGCGCACGTTCCCAGGCTATACGGCTGATGTGGTTCTGAAGCTAGATGAGCAAGAATTTAAAGGAACAGTGCGGGTAAATCCTGATCTGACTGCTGAAGTCTTTGATATTGAAGACGAGCAAGCGAAAAAGCTAGTCCATGGTCAACTTTGGGAAATCGCGATTCATCGAGTCCGGCGTTCCTTTGAAGAAACTCACAGCAAAAATACTTTTGCCTATGGCGAAATCGGTGAGTCTGGTGCGATCGAAATTTTGATGGGTGGTAAATCTGAGGGCGATCGCTACAAAGTTCACAATGGCGAAGTTAGCCTAGTTCATCGTCATATGCACGGCGTTGTCATCACCATCAACACATTCAGCACCCACGACACCGGCGAGGGCTACCTCCCCTACCGCTATGATTCTGTTTATCAAGATCCCAAAACAGGCGAACAAAAAGGCGGCAAAACGGTATTTGAAGATGAGTATGAACAAGTCGGCGGCTTTTTCATTTTGAATCGCCGTTTCATGGAAACCGATGTTCATGGCAAAACCTCAACCCATGAATTTCTCTTTTCCAACATCCAGCTTTTGTTACCCAACGCCGCTTAGAAAGTAGCGGTAGGATCAAATGGAATGATAGCTTTACAAAAACCAAGGTAAATTATGTCTGAAACGCTGACCCTAAACACTGAAAACGTAGAAACCGTCCTAGACGAAATGCGTCCCTACTTAATGGCAGATGGTGGCAACGTGGAACTCGTTGAAATCGATGGTCCTGTCGTTAAACTGCGGCTGCAAGGTGCTTGCGGCTCTTGCCCTAGCTCCGCAATGACTCTGAGAATGGGAATTGAACGCCGCCTGCGCGAATTCATTCCCGAAATCGCTGAAATTGAACAGGTCATGTAAAAAAGGACGTTGCTGAATTGATTTATGAACGCCTAAATTTGCCCTCACCCTAGCCCTCTCCCAACGGGCGAGGGAATAAGATTTCTAGCTCCCTTCTCCTTGGGGAGAAGGGTTGGGGATGAGGGAAATCATAGCTGCAATCAGCAACGCCTAAAAAAGGATTAAGGGTCAAGGAGCCAAGAATTAATTTTTGCTCCTCACCCCTTTATCTTTTCCCCTAGTCAACTTCTCGGCTCGTCCATTAAGGCGTTTTGTAGCTAGCAACTCGCATCACCAAATCACCCTGGCGCGGGTCTGTTTTGAAGACAAATGCGGCTTTTTCCGTTTCACCTTCGGATAGAAAATCAATTTGCAAATCGCCGGATTCCTGAACGGCAGTTTTAACTTTTAACTCCGCGATGACTTGTACTGACTCAGCCGTTTCGCCGCCTGTGTTGAAAATCTCAAATGGAACATAAAACTGTCCGCCCACTTCACGCACGGGTTCCGTCCGTTGGATTGTCAAAATAGGGGGACTATTTTGTCCAGTTGCCCAGCTATAAATGACCAAGCCTGCTGTGATTCCGACAATTAGAGATGAAATGCCAAAGGATAGCCATTCAGCCAAACTGCGGGAAGGTTTTTTTGGGTCACCATTTTTAGCTTCAATATCTGTCATATTGCTAACCGTCCTGCTGCGCCGCCGATCGTGGCAGGCAACCCTAAAATAATTGAGTAGCTTAGCCAGAGGTGCCAGGGATCTTGCCAGCGCAACTTATCGAAAAACACCAGCATCATGCAGGCTGCCAACACTGAAAACACGTATGAGATCAATGTTTCACTGTAAGGATTTTGAAAAAGCCCTTGTTGCTGCTGCCGTTTTTGCTGGTTGGTGAATCCTGCGGCAAAGACGATCGCGTAGGACACTAGAAGCGAGGCGACCATCACTGCCAATAGCCATAATCCACTCGCTGCCGCTGCGATCATCGGAATCTCATCGGTGGGCGCGATGTTGAATGCGATAATGATTGCGCCGATTAGAGTGCTGCCAATATCGGAAAATGTTGCATTAAAAGTCGGTTGATTAGGATCGTCATTGTTTGGGGCTTCGTCCTCTTGACCCGACAAAAACTGATTTGCCAGAGCCACTCCCAATGTGAAAGGAGTACTGACATAAATGACCTTGCCGATCGCCTCATTCAGTGGCGTTTGTAGCGTAATTTCTTGAATGAGCATCAGCATCAAACCCGCACACACTAACCCGATCGCCATTGCTTCCACACTATCGATCGCGGCATCGATCGCATAAATATCATTCGTTTGGCGAAATCCAGCCGTGCGATTCAGCATAAAGACGATGGCAAAGGTCAATACCAGCGCCATGAGTAAGCGAATCATCTGGGCAGAGGAGCCAATCCACCAAACTTCCATGGTGTAGAGCAAAGGAACCCCAAACAAAAAACCGCCCGATGCCCCTCGAATGAGGTCGCTGAGTTCGGTCTGCCACTGATGAGGATGTTTGTTTGTCGTTTTCACTGGTTGATCATCTACTCTAAAAAGCATCTGGAAGGCGATCGCCCCAACTTCTATCACTCTTTACAGCGTTGCTTGGAGTTGATCGAGCAACCCTTCCACATACTTCAGCGCCGCGCTAATCGTCGCAGGATCTTCCAAATCGACATCGACATATTGCTTCAGTGCTGTCACTTGATCCATGCTGCCGCCTGCTGATAGGAGTTCTAGATAGCCAGGAATAAAATCTTTACCCACTTGTAGATATTTCTGATAGCAGGCAAGGCTAACGATATTAGACGCGGTGTATTGATAACAATAGTAGGGCTTGAAGTAGATATGTCCAATCCGTGCCCAGTCATATTGATGGTCTGGCAACACTTCCACTGCATCACCGCAAAGCTCGTGATAGAGCGACATCCATTGATCGTTGACAAAGGTGTGGTCAAAGGTGCCTTGGGTAGCGCGATCGTGCATTGCCAACTCTAGGCGGCTGATGGTGCTTTGGCGAAACAGTAAATTTAGCTGATCCTCTAGCTGTCGCGTTATGAGAGTTTTCTTGAGCGCGGGATTGTCTCCAGCTTGCTTCAGCAGATAATCCAGCAGCAGCAGTTCGTTGAAGGTTGAGGCAATTTCTGCCAGGATCATCGGCGGATTGCTGTTGAAATAAGATTGGCGATCGCTAATCCAGGCGAAATGTAGCCCATGACCCATCTCATGCGCCAAGGTAAACAGGGAATTGTAATCTTCGGTATAGGAAAGCAATAGACAGCTATGTTTGCCGTGGATATACCAGCAAAACGCGCCGCCTCGTTTGCCGGGACGCACCTTTGCATCGACCCAATTCTTCAGAAAAAATTCTTCGGCACGACGAGCATAGTTCACATCAAAATCTGCGATCGCGGCTAGCAAGGTTTCCACCCCCGCTTTATAGGGCAATGGCTCTACGGGCTGGCTATCCCACGGCGCATAAACATCGCATGTGCGAATCGTTTGCCCCAACGCCTGCCCCTTCAGGGTGTAATAGCGCTGCCACAGATCAAAGCGATCGCGGGTGCCTGACATAATGGCGCGAAAGACTGGCTCTGAAACTTCATCGGCTAGCAACTGCTTGTGTAGGGTGGAGTCATAGCCCCGCATTTGATTTTCTAGCTTGTGATCTTGAGCCACGCTATTAAGAATGTAGCCATAGAGAGAATTATGCTGTTGCATCACCGATCGCACCGAGCCATAAGCGTTGTAGCGCACTTCGGCATTGGGATGAAATAGCAGCGCCCCTAATTCCGCTTCAGTGCTACAGGATTTGCCATCGGGCGTAGAAACTGGCTCATACTCCTGTTCACCTAGATGCACCGATCGCAAATTGATAAACGCTTGCCGCCCCGTCAAACTATCCTGGTTGCGGGTTTGCTCCACTGCTTCCGAGAGTTTATAAGGTCTAAATTTAGATAGGTTATAAAAATAGTGACGATAGGACTGAAGCACAGCAGATTGCTCCAATTCGGCGTATCTGGCATCATCTAGATTTTTGAGTTCTAAGTCAAAAAATAAAAGCTGATTTTCAATGCTCGTCAGCGCTTCTAGCACTTTGTCTTGCATTTGCTTCGCTTCGGTGTTGCGTGTATCTGCTGAGAAGATCAGCGCCGGAAATGCGTAGAGAATGCCCGATTGCTGCGCGATCGCCTCCAGTTGTTTCAAACAATCTGCAATTTGTTCCGCTGTCAGATCCTTTATGTTGTCGCGAAAGGTATCCCGAAATTGGATGGCTGTTTGCTGAAGCTGTTCTAAATCCCCAGTCAACTGTGGATCGTCAAATCCTTGGTAAAGAGTAGATAAGTCCCACTCCTGAGGGCTTTCCAGCAGGGTAGGGTGATTAAGCGTTGACACAGGCTGAACCAAGGTAAACTCCTTTTTCCGACTGATACCAGCATGGCACGAGGGTGAAAAATAGCAAGTCGCAAATACTTTTCTCTATAAATATGAGTCTATCCACTAACGTTTTGTGGCGTTGCTGAATGCAAGCATGATTTGCCCTCATCCCCAACCCTTCTCCCAGCGGGAGAAGGGAGCTAGAAGTCTTGTTCCCTCTCCAGCGGGAGAGGGCTAGGGTGAGGGCGAATTTTGATATTCATACCCCAATTCAGCAACGCCCGTTTTGTCTACCGTTTTCTATCTTAAGCAGATTTTCAAACATCAATTTCACCACATACACCATTTAATATATTTCTTTTCAGATGCCTCAATGGATTGCTATAGTAAATGCCCTGATATATAGCTAGTGCCGATATCAGGACATTCAGGGGGAATTGAAACAGAGTACTGAAAAAATTTCATCTCGGCACTATGTCACAGATTGACAAGCTAGCTTGTTTAGTTAAAAGCATCCTTAATGGTGTCAACCGTGCGCTCAACAGCATTCTTAGTATTGTCTACTGCCTTCTGAGTGAGATCGGCATCTTCCTCGGCTCTTTTCTGAATTCGACTCGCGTCTTTCTTGGCTTTGCGCTCTAAGAAACTGCCATTATCGGTTGCATTATCAACCTTGGCGGCATTGTTTCTAGCAGTTTGTTCAACTTTATTTTTAGTATCTTCAATAAAGCCCTTAGCGCTTCCAGCATCTTTGTTAGCCTTGTGCTGAACCTGATCGCCAGCATCTCGTGTTGCAATCAAATTGCTACCAGGACTAGCCAGAGCAGCCATGTTTGAGGAAAATGCACCCTGCCAGATAAAAGCGATCGCAGACACGCACAGAACAGCGGTAGTCACCCAACGTCCTACACGAGCTACACGAGATAATTGCTTCGCAAATAAGTTCAATGTCATAAAATGTAATCTCCGTAAGCTTTAGCAATCTTAGTTCTACTGTGTTTAGACAAGTAGTTAAATCGTTCTATAGATAGAAAAATTAGAAATTGATTTATCCCAGACTGTTAGAGAAATTCATCAATTTGGTAGATTGAATTTTGACCCGCGATCGCTTGCATCCGCTACGGAGTACAGGTGACAATAGATGTAAACAGATCTTCAAATAACGATACGTTTATTTAAATATGACGTTTGATTTGTATTCGACTGCTCCAACTTCAAAGCAAAATTATTCCAGGCAAGCTCTTCAGCAATCGGCTACTGAGCAATCTAAAAAGCTGGACTACGATGTGGCGATCGTGGGGGGGGGGATTGTCGGGCTAACCTTTGCCTGTGCGCTCAAAGAGTCTGGTTTGCGGATCGCGGTGATTGAAGCAAAGACCGATTCATCTGCCGTGAGTCGAGGACAGGCGTACCATATTAACTTAATGTCTAGCCGCATCTTTGAGGGCATTGGGGTTTGGGAGCAGATGCAATCTCAGGTCAATCCGATTCAGCAGATCCGCCTTTCGGATGCAGATTATCCCGGCATCGTGCAGTTTTTGCCCCAAGATTTGAACGCGACCGTATTGGGACATGTGGCAGATCATGCGGTTGTGCTGGAGGCGCTACGAGATTTTTTGCGCCACTGTGCAACTGTGACTTACCTATGTCCGGTTGAGGTGGTGCAGATTGATTATCAAGCTGACCGTGTAGAACTAGAGTTGGTTGAAAAGAGTGAAAGTAAACATATTTCGGCGCAGCTATTGGTGGCAGCAGATGGGGCGCGATCGCCGATTCGTCAGCAGGCAGGGATTCGCGCCGATGGGTGGCAATACTGGCAATCGTGCGTGGTTGCTTTCATTCAACCTGAAAAACCACATCAGAATATTGCTTATGAGCGGTTTTGGGAAAGTGGACCTTTTGCAATCTTGCCGTTGCCGAATAATCTCTGTCGGATTGTTTGGACGGTTCCCAAAGCTGAAGCCGCAGCCATTTTAGCGCTGGATGACCATGAGTTTTTGGTTCAGCTACAGCAGCGATATGGAGATCAAATGGGCGCACTTACTCTCGTGGGGCAGCGCCATTTGTTTCCGGTTTATCTAATGCACAGCCGAGTCTACACGATGCATCGTGTAGCGCTGATTGGGGATGCGGCTCATTGCTGCCATCCGGTGGGTGGGCAGGGCGTAAACTTAGGGATTCGCGATGCGGCGGCGCTGGCGCAGGTTCTACAGGCAGCAGCCCACAAAGGGGAAGATTTAGGACTGTTATCAGTGCTACGTCAGTACGATCGCTGGCGGTTTTTAGAAAACCTAATAATTTTGGGTTTCACCGATGTCCTCGATCGCCTGTTTTCCAATAGCCTATTTCCCCTCGTCACCCTTCGTCGAGCAGGGTTATGGGCTTTGCAATCAGTGCCATTGATGAAAGTATTAGCATTAAAGCTGATGACAGGATTGCTGGGGCGATCGCCTGAAATTGCAAAACCTAATCAAGGTAAATGAAATAAGTTAGTACGTAATTATGCAGGTAAAGTAGTGGTCATAGTGAGTTGAGAGAGCTTAACGAGTATGGGCGATACTGGATTTGAACCAGTGACCCCTTCCGTGTGAAGGAAGTGCGCTACCACTGTGCTAATCGCCCGTAGACAACAAATTATTTTATTGACTTTTTCTAGAATAGCTGAAAGTGGTAAGGTTTGGGTCAACTTGCTATGGATTTACTGCTTGAATTGACCAACCGATCGCGTCGCTGAAGGAGTAAATTGAGCGATTTTGAGGGTCGCCTCTGAGTTCAAGGTGATCAACGCGGGTCGGATTTAGTAATAGCAGACAAAAGTGAGGTAAAGGAGTGATGGAGTGAGGAGGGGGAGGGTTAAAGCCAGAGTTTTCTCTCGGTGCGCCGGGGTGCGACCAAGCAAATTGAATTCGGGCAGCATCAGAGAGTTCTTGCCACGATCGCGTTCTTGCGTCAAGCAAATCAGTATCTAGGCAGGTTTCCCGAACTAGGGTAAGTTGCCCAAAAAGGCGAAACTGTTCACGAGTATTGGGAAAATACCAACAGGCTTCGCTCCAAGCATTCTGATCAATCTGCTCCGCTTTTTCGCTACGAGCATCAGTGATGATTTTTAGTTGATTGGTATTGTCGAGGAATCCTCGAAAGACAACGGTGCGATTTGCAGGACGATTATCGACCCGAACGGTTGCCAGTTGAACGTAACGCGCATAAACGAGGGAGCGGTTGCGGTGGAGCGCACGCGCCAGGGGCGATCGCCAAGGAGCCAACGTCATTTATTGCTCCATCCACCAGGGAACAAGATATCGAGCATCTCGGAGATTGGCATCAAGCGCTTTATAGTCAGACTCATAGGTACTAACCAGTGCCCAAAAATCACTAGAGTGATTCAGATGAACGGTATGGCAAAGTTCGTGAATCAGGACATACCTCACAAGGGACGGGGGTAGAAAGAGTAATTTACTGTTGAGGCTAATCGTTTTACGGACTGAGCAACTGCCCCAAATTGTTTTTTGATGACGAATAGATAAGCCTTGAAAGGGCAGCACTAGATCGTGACTGAGGTTGCGAAGCCAAGGAGCAAAATGAACGCGGGCTTTGTGAGCAATCCACTGCTGCAAGATAGCCTTGCAATCATCCGCGTTTTCAGTGTCGCCCTGAAGAACAAGTTGGTAGTTGGAGGATTCTTTGGCTCGAATCCCCGATTTCGGGCTAGAAGTATACTCAACCTGCCAATTTTCGGCGATCGCTTGAAGCGAAATTCGTTCGGGGCGATCAGCTAAAACATCAGAACCCGCAAGTGCTTGCTGATTCACCATCCGACGAGTGACCCGTTCAATCCAGCTTTGTTTTTGCTGAAGGATTTCAGGAATGCGCTTTTGATCAAACCCTCTAGGGACAATAACCTCCAAGCTTCCCTTGATGGACATTTTCAAGGAAACATGCTTTGCTTTGGGGCTTTCACGAACACTGTATTCTGGCGACATATTATGGCGACATTTCAAACTGTGAAGCAACGACGCTACCCACCCATAATGCCTTAAATAATCAGCTTCTCATCTCAAGATTCTAAAAAAAAGCAGAGTTTTTCCCAGCTTAAACACCGCCATTTGAGGGGTCAAACCCTATAGACTGAAGAAGTTCACTGTGAGCGTGAAATACATGCTGCTTCAGCCTTTAATGAGTCATCTAACGCTGCGTCGGGCGATCGCAGACGATGGGAACTGGGCAGCCCCACTTCTATTTTCAATTTGTCCTGCTCTATTTAGCTACATTTTTGCCGCTTCGGCTGAACAGGCTCAAGATGTTTTGCAGCAGGCATTTGTTTATCCTAACCATTCATTTAGCTATGAATATACCTGCGTTGTAGAAATTCAAGGGCAACCTGTAGGGCTGCTGATGGGCTATCCCGCAGTCATCAAACGGCAAGCGGATGAGAGAGTGCATAGCGTAATGGCACGCATCACCCCCCTAAGAAAACTGCCAAGAATTTTGGTCAATGTTGCAGACTTTAATCGGATTAAGCAAGATATTTCTGTGAAGGATTATTACTTGTTAGGAGTAGGCATCTTGCCAGAATTTCGTAACCAGGGATTAGGAACCTACCTATTAGCTCAAATCGAGGCTCAAGCTCAAGCTTCTCATTGCCAAGCAATTTGTTTAGATATTACTTACATCAATACTCGTGGACATAAATTTTTTGAACGAAACGGCTACCGTATTGCGCTGAGCAAAACGACCGATCGCTTCGAGCAATTTACCCGCTCAGGTGGTATTCATCGCATGATCAAATATTTTGGGGAACCGATTTGATATCGACTCATCCACTAAGCTCATTAATTAACCATTTAAGTAGCAGGTTAATCAAACAAAATGAGTTTTGTATCTAGGGGTTTTCAGGGTCGATTCCCAGTTCTCGGAGTTTAGCGGCAAGGCGATCGGCACGCTGCGCTTCCTGATTTGCCCGTTCAGTTTCCTGATTTGCCCGTTCAGTTTCCTGATTTGCCCGTTCTTCTCCCATTAATAGTAAATTACCATTGAGATCCCACCAGCGCAGCCAAGGCAATTCCATATTTTGGTAGGTGCCATGCCAAATGCCTAGTTCAATTCCCAGTTGGGGAATGGGATAGTGTCCGCGATCTCCAGCAGGAACCCGCTGAAACTGGTTTTCAACATAGTGATAAAGCTCAATACTCGCTTTTTTCACTTCGTAAATGCCATAAAATGCGGGACGAATGACCTGTTCATACACCCAAAATTTGCCCGTCCAAGGAGTTTTATCCCGCTCTTCAGAACCATCACCAGAGACAAATTCTAGAAGCACCAGCGGCGCAATGTGTTCTCGCCACAGCACATAAGAGCGGCGCGGCTGTCCATCCAATGTTGCGGGCACATGGGGCACATAAAACCAGTCGGGGGCTTCGGCTCCTCGTTCGGGTGGGTCAGTGATGCGCCAGTAAATGCCGGAATCTTGCCCAATGCAAAAATCGCCTTCTGGATGTAAGGCTTGCAACGTCGCCCAAATCGATTCGGTGAGGAGAATGCTTTGGGGATGCTCCTGAAAGTTTTTCACAAAAGTGCCATCAGAGTCGGGAAGTTGGGTGTGGTCTGGAAAGGCAGCCCCAACTTCCGCAGAAAAAGAGGTGGAGGTCATGGCAAATAACGCCCTTGGGTAGCCAATTGCTTCTTATTGTAGGGGTGATTTGAACAGAATGCTTAGGGCGATCGCGATTCACAAAATTATCACTGCATAAAACTGGAGTGGGCAAACGTATGGATGAGTAGAGCGAATTGCGCCAGTAAATCACAAACTGGACAGCGCTTCAACTATCCTTTAGCCCCCTTACCATCATGTTTCCAACCTCTCAAGACCAAGCTCAACTGAATACTTTCGGAACTTCTACCCTTGCGGCTCCCCTCCAAACCACTGCTGTGATGCCCCAAGCCAGCGCAGCCTACGGGTTAACCGACACTAATCCACTATCCTCTATGGTTGGTTCTAGTGCCCCAATCACCGCTGTGAACAGCCCAGTTATATCAATCATTGATCCGAGTCTTGTTCTCAGCCCTATCTACTTCACCAATAATACCCTCGGTACTGCCACCAATTTAGGCAGTCTCAGCAGTACCCTAACGCGCAGTGGCTCAGTCGGTAGCACTGACATTATTGATTACTACCGCGTTAGTCTAGCTGGGGCTGGGTCTAGCCTTAACCTCACCCTTACAGGCATGACTGCCGATGCCGATTTGCAACTGATTCGGGATTACAACAGCAACGGCATTGTAGATTCTGGTGACGCGATCGCCGCTAGCAACCGGGGCAGCAGCAGCGATGAATCCATCAACCTGCATGGGTTAGCGGCTGGCGAATACTTCATTGGAGTAAAGCGCTTTTCTGGCGACACGAGCTACACTTTGCGCCTATCGCCCGATTTCAAGAGCAATCTGCTAGCCACAGAAAACAACGTTGGTACACTGATTGGCACTGAAACGTTTACCAATCCTAGCTATAGCGAAGGGGAAACTTTCGATCGCCGCAACGGTATTAGTTCCACCGATACATCCGACTATTACCGCTTCAGCATTGGCAGCATTCGTAACGTTTCTCTAGGATTAACTGGAATCGGTGCGGGTACTGACTTAGATATGCGTCTCATCCGCGACTACAACAACAACGGCGTGATTGATGCTGGCGAAGAACTGGCATCCTCAAACCACAGTTCCAACTGGAATGAAGCGATTAACAAAAACCTGGAAGCAGGCGACTACTTTGTCCAGGTAAATCGCTATAGTGGCGCTTCTACCTATAGCCTGAAGATGTCTGAAACGGTTCCCCAAGTGCGGTTTACAGTGAACCAAGTGATTGCAGGCAACAACCCCGACTCTGGCTGGTTTGGGGATGATGCCGATTACTATGCTCGGATCACTGTGAATGGTGCAACTACTACCACTGGCGTAGTCAGCAACGACAATAATATTTCTCCTAACTGGCAGTTTACCCAAACCGTGAACAGCCGCTATGTCAACATTACGGTGCAACTGTGGGATAGCGATGGTGGTTTGGCAGGCTCTGACGATCGCATTGATATCGATTCTAGAACAGGCTACCGCGATCTCAACTTGACCTATGACTTGATCACTAATCAAGTGACAGGCGATGCCAACGGGTTAGGCGGTCGGCGGCTATCGGTGAATGGCGCAGGAGACGGCGATCGCGCTTCCATGTACTTCACTGTAGATAGCGGCGACTGGTACAACATGAACTTGCGCGATGCCGATGTGATTGACCTGACCCGCAGTTTTGCCGCAGATGGCACCCTTGATCGCAAAGATATGATTGCCATCCTGCGCGATACTAAAGATGGTAGCGTCATTGACTCTACGGAAGTCACCGACCTAAAACGCATCCTCAGCAGCCTCGGCTACATGATGCCCGACTACGTGGAAAATCTAGCAGGCAAAGTGGTCAACGGTGATCCAGCAAACCCCCGATCTGGAATTGGCAACCTATTTGCAGGCAGCACTAGCACCCAAATGGAACGACTGATCGGCAAATGGTTCTTAGGCAACGATCGCCCAGATGCGGCGGCGAGTTCTACCTATCGCTACGTCAGCGGTTCTCTCTTTCAAGGCGGAGCGAACATAAACGACATAGACCAAGGGGGCGTGGGTGATTGTTACTTTGTCGCAGCGCTGGCATCGGTGGCTGACAACAAGGTCGGTTACATCAACAATATGTTTATCGACAATGGCGACAACACCTATACAGTCAGATTCTTCCGTAATGGGGTAGCGGATTATGTCACCGTCGATCGCTACTTGCCTGTAAACGCTAGCGGCAACGCGGTATATGCAGGCTGGAATGGAGGTTCCTACACTGAAACCAACAACGAACTATGGGTCGCCCTTGCAGAAAAAGCTTATGCTCAATTGAATGAATCAGGGGGGATTGGTCAGAACAACACCAACACCTATGCCGGAATAGATGGGGGTTTAGCCTACTTACCCATGCAGCACCTCACAGGGCTTTCCGCCTCCAATCCTGGCACTTCCGCTAACAAAGCAGACATCATTGCCAAAGTGAATTCTGATAATCTTGTTTCCTTTGGGCGACAAGGACACGCTTATGCTGTCACTAGCTACAATGCGGTAACTGGAACGTTCCATCTGCATAATCCTTGGGGACACAGCCATCTAGATCTCACCTGGGCACAACTACAAAGCACTGCTAGCACTGGATGGCACTTCACTAGCACCTGATCGTCAATCTCGGTAAACGCTTTTCATTCGTGCTTTTCACTGATGCAATAGGAGTGGATGTCGATCTGCTCCTATTTCCTTCTCAACCAGGAATCTCATATGCAAGTCAGACTCATGAAAGCTTCGTTAGTACTTGTTGCAGGAGCGATCGCCGCAAGCTGCACCCAGTCTTTATCCCAGACTCATCATCAACCTTTACCCACTTTTTCTCCTATGTCTCTCAACTCCGCCATAATCATTAATCAAGTGACCTTACAAGTTCGCGAAGAAAAGTTTTCTCCCGATGGTGTTGCCCCTCAAAGCGATCGCGATGTTGGTTTTGCAGATGTCTTTTTGTCGATTGAAAATCTCAAACAGGAGCAGGTAAGCTTAGTTATTAAGCAGATTCAACTGCTCAATGCTGCAAACCAAGTGCAATTGGCAACACAACGCCCCACTGAAATTCATTTGAATCCGCTCGAAAGTTCAGTCAATGATTTTCATCTAACCAATCAAACTGGCTTCAAAGGCAGTAAAACCCTGAAAGCAGTCATCACCTATCAAGTTGGCAATCAGACTCAAACCATAGAATCCACGACAGTTGAAGTGCAGTGATAGACTAGATTGCCTTATTCTGCTGGAAGCGGTTCAATACACTCCGGGCGATCGCTACTTACTCGATTCACCTTCTTACTGACCGGATAGGCTGCCATTTCATCTGCTGGATAAGGACGCAACAGCGGCAATAGCTGAGATGACACATTCAAACTTGGATCGATCCACTGATCATAGTCATCTGGGTGAAGCATCACCGGCATTCGGCGATGAACTGGGCGCACCACCTCGTTTGCCTCAGTTGTCAAAATGGTACAAGTCTCCAGAATCTCATTTTGGGGACTTTCCCACTGTTCCCATAAACCCGCAAAGGCAAAAGGCTGATCATCTTGCAGGTGAAAGAAATGGGGTTGCTTAGCGCTTCCAACGCGCTGCCATTCATAAAAGCCATCTGCCAGAATCAAACAGCGACGATGGCGAAACGCTGCCCGAAACGAGGGTTTCTGTGCGACTGTTTCGGCTCGTGCATTGATTGGCTTTGCGCCCAAACTCGCATCCTTCACCCAAAAGGGAACTAGCCCCCATTGAAACACTCGAAATCGCCGCTGGGATGATGGCTTTGGCTGAGTCACTGCTGCAATCAATTGAGTTGGCGCAATGTTATAACGCGGCGGCGAATCGGGCACAGTCTTAAGCTGAAACTGTTTCGCGATCGCGTCCGCAGATTGCCGTTGAGTATAGCGTCCACACATAAAAGCAATATCGAATGATGAATGTTGAATGTTGAATGTCGAGTATTGAATATTGCGTTTGTAATTCGCAATTCGTAATTCGTAACTCGTCCTTCTCTTCTATCATAGGAAACACCCCGACCAAGGGTAGTCTTTCTTACGATAGGTCATGCTAAATATTTCTCAGCTATTGGCAACAGAGCTTTCTCTACAATCGTTTCAGGTAACAAATGCGCTGGAACTGCTGGCGGAGGGGGCAACGGTGCCGTTTATTGCGCGGTATCGCAAGGAGCGCACAGGGGAAATGACGGAAACTCACTTGCGAGGCTTGTTTGAGCGATTTGCTTACCTAACGGAACTGGAGGAGCGTAAAGGGTCAATTTTGGCGGCGATCGCGCAGCAAGGCAAACTCACTGATGAACTGCAAGTCAAAATTTCTGCTTGTTTACAAAAGACAGAACTGGAAGATTTATATCTGCCCTACCGCCCCAAGCGCCGCACTAGAGCCGCGATCGCCAAGGAAAAAGGCTTGGAATCTCTAGCCGAATTGATCAAATCGCTGAATACGCCGATTGCAAAACCGCGATCTTTGGAAGAGGAAGCTGCTCGGTATGTTTCGAGTGAACGGGGAGTTCTGGCGATCGCGGATGCGTTGAGCGGTGCCTCGGATATTTTGGCGGAAGAAATGGCAGACAAAGCGACTCTACGTGCCTACTTGCGCGATTTTTTGCTGCGGACTGGGGTATTTACTTCGCGGATCAAGGGCGATCAGGCAGAAGGCAGCACCAAATTCGAAATGTATCGACAGTATCAAGCAGCGGTCAAATCGATTCCTTCGCATAATCTGCTGGCGCTTTATCGGGGTGAAACTGAAGGCGTTTTGGATGTGACACTAGACTTTGATGAACAGACCGTGCAAACCTATTTAGCTTCTCAAGAAATCCATACAAAACAACCGGAAATTCGCAGCTTTTATCAAGCCATGCTAAAGGATGCATTTAACCGCTTGATGAAGAATTCTTTGCTGTCTGAAGTGCGAACTATAAAAAAGCAAGAGGCAGATATTGAGTCGATTAAAACCTTTGAAGCAAACTTACGGGAACTGTTGCTATCCTCTCCAGCGGGAATGAAACCTACACTCGCGATCGACCCTGGTTTTCGCACGGGTTGCAAAGTGTCTGCACTGGATCAAACTGGTCAATTTTTGGAATATCAAACCATTTTTCCCCATCAATCTGCCAATCAACGAAACCAAGCAGCGCAAACAGTGAAGCACTTGCTAGAGAAACATCAAATTGAGCTAATCGCGATCGGCAATGGCACCGCAGGAAGAGAAACCGATGACTTTGTGAAGGAGGTGCTTAAAACTTTGGATAAAAAACCGATCGCGGTCATGGTGAATGAATCGGGAGCCTCAATTTATTCCGCAAGTCCGGTGGCGATCGCAGAGTTTCCCGATCAGGATATCACCGTGCGGGGAGCTATTAGCATTGGTCGCCGACTGCAAGATCCGCTTGCCGAACTGGTGAAAATCGATCCGAAATCGATTGGTGTGGGGCAATATCAACACGATGTTGATCAAAAGTTGCTGAAAAAGAAACTGGATGACACCGTGGAAAGTTGCGTCAATTATGTTGGGGTAGATTTGAATACCGCATCGAAAGAACTGCTGACATTTGTCTCTGGAATTAGCGCCGCGATCGCCAACAATATTATCGCTTACCGCAACGACCATGGAGCCTTTCGCGATCGCCGTCATTTGCTCAAAGTTGCCAAACTGGGACCCAAAGCTTTTGAACAAGCCGCTGGTTTTTTGCGAATTCGCGACGGTAAAAATCCCTTAGACAATACTGCCGTTCATCCCGAAAGTTACCACTTGGTGGAAGCGATCGCCGCTGACCTCAACGTGCCCCTGACCCAACTTGATCAGTTTGCCGAGAAAATCAAAACCGTTAACCTAAAAAAATACATCACCGATACCGTAGGCGAACCGACTCTGCGCGACATTTTGGCAGAACTGGAAAAACCCGGCAGAGATCCTCGCGCCGAATTCAAATACGCCACTTTTATGGACGGTGTGAAAGAAATCAGCGATCTAAAACCAGGACTGGAGTTAGAAGGCGTGATCACCAATGTGGCAAACTTTGGCGCATTTGTAGATATTGGGGTTCATCAAGATGGTTTAGTGCATGTTTCTCAACTGGCAGATCGGTTTGTTAGCGATCCGACCCAAATTGTGAAAGTGGGTCAGGTGGTGAAAGTGCGGGTGTTAGAAGTGAATGAGCAGCTAAAGCGAATTAGTTTGTCTATGAAATTGGGTGAAATGAAATCGAGCGAAAATCCTGTTAGTAGCCAACTGCCTATCCCAGCAAAAGATCGCCCTCCAACAGCAAAACCGCAAGCCAAACCGCAGCCGCAAACTCAACTCAAACAGCATCCCACATCACCCACTCTGGAAGATTTGCAAGCTAAATTTGGCAAGAAGCGATCGTAAATATCGTTCAATCATTTTGAGTTCCCAACGATCTGTATTTTGCTACTCGGTTACTGGCTCACGGCGCGCTTTAGCTTTATATCCAGCCGCCGCGTGGCAACATGGCATTCAGCTTTAGAAACCTGAACGTCTTTAAGTACAGTTGAGCGATAACCAGGCGCTGAAGCAGTGACGGTATACCTGCCAGGTCGTTCAAACGCGCCTCCATAAATAGTTTGTCCAGAGGCAGTCGCTCCTTGAACTCGCAGGGTCTCCTGAAAGGTGCTTTCTTGAATCACAATTTGGGCTTCAAGAGCGGTTTTTGTTTTGGCATCCGCAACCGTGGCGGTAATGCCGGGTTCAAAACTGGGAGTACAGGGTTTCATTGGTTTTGCCTGAGTATAAGTAGATGAAAACGTGAGGGCGATCGCACCGAGGGCGATCGCAGCTTGATTTAGAGACAACATGGGATTTAAACCAAAAAGATACTTGAGAGACAACATGGGATTTAAACCAAAAAGATACTTGCTCCAAAAGACTTTAATCAATCAACCATAAGTTCCCCAGATTTTGTCAGGACGCTCTAGGAACGTCCTGACAGTTTTGTCAACCAGTTCAGTCAACCCAAACTCTCTGGAATCAATCGGTTATGCCAGCATCGAGCTACCAGAATGTAGATTTGCCACATCCGCGTTATTTCTTAATGCCCAGGCTCGCCGCACTGCCGCATCCGCATTCACCAGCCCTCGACCGTAGGTGCTATCTGCGCCAGATGCGCCCAGATCCATCGCCGTGTCAATCAAAATCTGGCGCACCTGCCCACCCGTCAAACTAGAGTTGGCGCTCCAGACTAGCGAGGCAATTCCCGCCATATTCGGGTTAGCACAGGATGTACCCCCAAAGTAGCCCATGCTGCCATCTCGATTCATCGCTGGCGAATTGGTTGCTGCCATCAACACACCCGTACCGTAGTTTGAGTAAGATGCCCGATTCACGGAACTGGCATTTGTTAAGCCATTGACTGTCGTTGAGCCGGTACTTGCAAGTGCCCCAACCGCAATCACGTTGCTGTGGGTGTTTTGCAAGCGGGCAACTCCAGCGCTGAAGTAGGCTTGAGTCGGTATGCCCCATCCTTGATAGTCGATGTCTTGCTGGTGAATGCTGGTGTCATCAATGTGGCGATACCCATTCCCAGCGGCAACGGCAAAGACTGCAATATCCGAGTTACCAGAAACCAGCGCTTCAAGTTGGGCTTGAGTGCCTCCACTGTTTAGCCAGCTTTCACCCTGCACCCCGCCCTGAAACACCACTCGCATACTGTTCGCTCGCGCATAGCTGATCACATTTCGCACTGCTTGCTGAAGCGAAACTCCATCGTATACATCATTAACGTAAACGCTGCTGTTCCAGTTCACCCCAGCCACACCAGAGGCGTTGTTTGCCGTCGCCGACATCACACTGATGGCGCTATGTCCATGACCAGAATCACCTGCTGCACCGGAGATTAAGCGACCCGTTGCCATATCAAACGTGCCGCTTGCTCCACTGACCAAGCCAGTATCTAGGGAAGCCAACAGCACATTGCTAGACCCTTGGGTAAACCGCCAAGCGCTGTCTACATCGGAAACATGTAGGTTCCACTGCTGTCCGTAGAAAGTGTCATTGGCGCGGGCTTGCAGTTCAAAGCGACTTCCGTCTGAGAAGCGTAGATTCTCAATCCCTTGCATGTAGATTTCGCGCCCATCTGCCAGCGTGACGTAATCAAAGGCAGTGCCTCGGAAGGTTGCCTGATACCAAGTCGAGTTGGTCAACGGATTGAAGCTACTCAAGCTCAAGCCATTAATGCTCGCCACTTGAGCGCGATCGATGCCCAAATTCAACGTGTCGGTGCCGCCCCGTCCCTGAATCACGGTGCCTGTACCTGCGGCTGCCGAGTAGTTAAAGGTGTCAGCCGTAAATGAACCCGTGCTGCGTCCCCAAGCCAATACATTCAGAGCGCTTGAGCTTGAGTAAACCGCGTTGCCGCTCGATTCATACGCCACAGCCCGCAGCGTGTAACTACCGGCTGTTAATCCAGGGAAGCTTGCCAGGTTGACGACAGCGTTATAAGTGCTGCTGCCAGTCCAACTGCCAAGGCTGGTAACGGCTCCGGTACTGCTGATGGCTTGTAATCCGACGCTAGAGGCATTGACTCCAGTTGCCAAACTATAGTTAAAGCGGAGCGCTCCCCCTTCAAAAACGGTGTTGTAGGTGTTGTCGCTGGAAGCATCGTAGGTGTTGGCGTAGCTGAAGAAACTGGACGGAGTGCCCATATTCAGCGTGTAGCTAGTATTGGCGGAACCAAACCGATTCACGCGAACGTGGTAATCGCCAGCCGTCAAATCTGAGAAGTTGATCGATTCAGAGGCACTGCTGCCGCGATATCCGCCGCGAAGTACTTCTCCCGTATCAACAACTCCGTTAAAGTTTGCGTCTCTAATCAGTTCCAGGTCGGCATCTGCACTTAGCCCTGTTAGAGCAAGGCTGACATTGCTAGAAGCTCCCAAACTGAAGCGGTAGAAATCTTGAGTATCACTATCGCCAACCCAACCCGTGAAAATCCGATTTCCATTTAGGTTGCCGGAGGAGTAGGAGTAGCCAGAACCACCGATGTCATAGGCAGTTGTGAGGGTGTTGTTTGCTTCGATCGCATAGCCTGAACCCGCGCTGGCGGTTAGATTCAGCGAGTAGTTGGTGACAGCGTTACCGTAGGGATAGACGCGAACGTAGTAGCTGCCAGATCCTAATCCTTGTAAATGAATTGTCTCTGAGGTACTGCCTCCCCAGCGAGAGGACTTGAGAACTTCCCCAGCATCTATAGTGCCGTTGAAGTTGCGATCGCGGATGATTTCCAAGTCGGCATCTGCTGATAAGCCAGTAAGAGAGACGCTGAGGTTGCTGGTGCTACTGAGGTTGAAGCGGAAATAATCCTGGTCGCCAATCCAATCGATCGCCCCAGTTGTTGTGTAAGTGCTGAGAGTGCCAATGTTGGTGGCTGCACTTAACGTATCTCCATGCGGGGGCGGCGGCATGAAATCGGGCAGGATGGGGAGAGCCGCGCTGGCTCTAAATACATTTTGTTGGAATGGAGAGTCTAGCCCATAGGAGCCTGTAGAAAATAGTTGGGGGGCTGCTTGGAGTGCTGTGCTATCTGGAGTAGTGCCAAAGACTTGGTTGGTGGGTTGGGATTCAAACGGGGGCATAACTTGTTTCCTCTATAGAAGTAAAAACACATGGATGGGTGACCAGATGAGTCATGGACTCTGGTCAGGGGGACTGATCAAACAGGGAAAATTGCGGAGTGGTAGTCTTGGCGATCGCAAAAGGATGTGCGATCTTGTCTCACATCCCTGATAACTTCATGCTCAACTGCAATGGAGTTTTTGAAGAAAAGTGGATGTAGATACCTTCCTCTAAGGACGATACTGATTCATCGCTCAAATTTCCTGTATTTATGCAATTGATAGGCACAACTTTTTAGTGAGCCGAAACCCAAACAACAGCCGACATCGCCACATCACCCACTTTGGAAGATGTGCAAGCTAAATTTGGCAAGAAGCGATCGCAATCACTCTAAATTCTTTCACCCTCAAGGTGATCAGCCTCACTCATTGCGATCTAAAATCTAGAATCGCCATTCTACAATCACCCTCATGCCTCAGCCCACGATCGAATCCATCCTGCACGAAGAGCGCCTGTTTCATCCGGTTGCAGAATTTTCTCAGCAAGCCCAAATCAAAAGCCTGGAACAGTATCAGCAGCTTTATAACAAGGCAAAGGCTGACCCGCAAGCGTTTTGGGCAGAGCTAGCAGACACCGAACTGCACTGGTTTCAAAAGTGGGATACGGTATTGGATTGGCAGCCACCCTTTGCCAAGTGGTTTGTGAATGGCACGATCAATATTTCCTACAACTGCTTAGATCGACACCTGACGACCTGGCGACGCAACAAAGCCGCGCTGATCTGGGAAGGGGAACCCGGCGATTCGCGCACGTTAACTTACGCCCAACTGCATCGGGAAGTCTGCCAGTTTGCCAATGGTTTGAAGCAATTGGGCGTAGAGAAAGGCGATCGCGTCGGAATTTACATGCCAATGATTCCCGAAGCGGCGATCGCTATGCTTGCCTGTGCCCGCATTGGTGCGGTACACTCCGTGGTGTTTGGCGGCTTCAGCGCCGAGGCATTGCGCGATCGCCTGGTAGATGTGCAGGCAAAACTAGTTGTAACAGCAGATGGCGGTTGGCGAAAAGATGCGATCGTGCCGCTGAAAGAGCAAGTAGACAAAGCACTGGCGAATAATAGCGCTCCTAACGTTGAAAAGGTGCTGGTGGTGCGGCGGACTGAGCAGCCCATTGATATGGAACGCGATCGCGACCATTGGTGGCATGACCTGCAAGCCGGAGTCTCTGCCGACTGCCCCGCCGAACCCATGGACAGCGAAGATATGCTGTTTGTGCTGTATACCTCCGGCAGCACGGGCAAACCTAAAGGGGTCGTCCACACCACAGGCGGCTACAACCTCTACACCCACATAACGACAAAGTGGATTTTTGACCTGCAAGATACCGATGTTTACTGGTGTACCGCTGATGTCGGCTGGATTACCGGACACAGCTATATTGTCTACGGTCCCCTTTCCAACGGTGCCACCAGCGTCATGTATGAAGGTGCGCCCCGTGCCTCGAATCCTGGCTGCTTCTGGGATGTGATTGAAAAGTACGGCGTGAATATTTTTTACACTGCGCCCACTGCCATTCGTGCTTTCATCAAAATGGGCGAACATCTGCCCAATGCCCGTAATCTTGACTCCCTGCGGCTATTGGGCACTGTCGGCGAACCGATCAACCCCGAAGCCTGGATGTGGTATCACCGGATTATTGGCAAAGAGCGCTGTCCCATTGTGGATACCTGGTGGCAAACGGAAACCGGCGGCATTATGATCACGCCCCTTCCTGGCGCAGTGCCCACGAAACCCGGTTCAGCAACGCTGCCGTTCCCTGGTATTTTGGCGGATATTGTGGATTTGGAAGGAAATTCCGTTCCGGCAAACGAAGGTGGCTATTTAGCGGTGCGGCATCCGTGGCCAGGGATGATGCGAACGGTGTATGGCGATCGCGATCGCTTTCGTCGCACCTATTGGGAACACATTCCGCCCAAAGACGGGCAGTATCTTTATTTTGCGGGAGATGGTGCCCGTCAGGATGAGGACGGCTACTTTTGGGTGATGGGGCGCGTAGATGACGTGATCAACGTGGCAGGACATCGACTTGGTACGATGGAAATTGAGTCAGCGCTGGTGTCTCATCCATCGGTTGCAGAAGCCGCTGTAGTCGGTAAGCCTGATGATCTCAAAGGAGAAGATATTGTGGCATTTGTGACCTTGGAAAATAATATTAACGCTAGCGATGAATTGAAAAATGAACTGAAAAAACACGTCGTTCAGGAAATTGGCGCGATCGCCCGTCCTGGTGAAATCAAGTTTGCTGATGCCCTACCCAAAACGCGATCGGGTAAAATCATGCGGCGGTTACTGCGATCGCTGGCGGCTGGCGAAGAAATTTCTGGCGACACCTCCACCCTAGAAGATCGAAGCGTTTTGGAAAAACTGCGCGAGGGTTGAAGAGAGGGGATGGGCGTTGCTGAATGCAAGTATGATTTCTGACCGTAGGGGTAGGTCTTGTGCCTACCCTGCCAAAGATTGAGGGCAACCACAAGGGATTGCCCCTACAAATTTCATCCTCAGATTCGGCAATGCCACATGATGAAGCCTGCATACTTGTGGTAAAAGAGGCTAGAGAGTAGATTCAATTTTCAATTTATTGCCTGATGACTTCTCAGCCTGCTGCAACGCTGAACTTAATGGTAGTGGAAGACGACCCGGTGTTTCGCCAAGGTCTAATCACCAGCCTCAATGCCTATCAAGATTTGCAGATTGCGTTAGAGGCATCAGGTGAGACGGCGATCGCAGGGCTATTGCAGTGGTTTGAGGAAGGGCGATCTCTGGATCTGATCTTGCTCAGTTTAGATCTCGGTGCCGCGAATGGCGTAAATACCGGACTAACGCTGTGTCAACAACTCAACGCTCGGTATCCCAAAATTCCAATCCTGCTACTCAGCACCCTTCCTGATCCGGCAGTGCTGGCTGCGGCATTGCAAACAACAGCAATGGGCTATTGTCAAAAAGGTACACCAACGAGAGAGATTGTTCTGATCATCCGCCAAATTGCCGCCGGGTATCCTAACTGGACGCAAGGAATGCGGAGCATCGCCCAAGCCTTAACTCAGCCTACCGTGCCGAACTCTAGTCCATCCGCTCTCGTCTCGCCTCCCTTGACCGCGCTAGATGTGATGCGGCGAAACATGCGGCTGTCTGGCATCCAGCAAATTGATGCCGCGATCGCCCAACTCAACGCCCAACTGAGCCGCACCCATCTTTCTGTACTGGATCAGCTATTTCTCACTGGGCGCAGACGTGAATTGCAAACCGCTCGTTGGGTGGTTAATCGGCTGCTAACTTCAGAAGCAGAGCGATTGGTAGATCGATTAACAGCCTTGTCTGGAGTGCCACAAACAAATCAGCCAACAGGGGCGCGATTCGTGAAACGTTCGCGAAGCTTTCCGCCGGACTTCCTACGGGAATCGCAGCCTACCCCACAGCCCACTTTGACAGCCTCCGCGATCGCGCTCAGCGCGACGAAGTCGTTCGCCCCAATCATCACACTAACGCCTTACACCAAAATCAGCGGAGAAACGGCTTCAGCCGATACCCTACGCAGCATTCAGTCATCCCTACTTGATGCAACCTTTGCTAAGCTGCAAGGTGTTTTACATAATTTGACCGCTTATCCACTGGAGATTGATATTCTCAATAACGACAAAAAGCATGAACTGCTGGCGATCGTCCTGCGTCAGCTAGAAGAGCTATTAAACGATCTGCGATTTTCTAATCTTGAGCTAGCGCAACTTCCAGCCAAGCGCAGCATCGTACTACGAAATCTTTGGCAAGCAGCAACGAGCGATTTTTTTGGGCGATATACCACCTTAAGCTTGAGCAATTTTCCCACCGAACCACTACAGCCGCCGACTGTTGATGTGGTGGAAGTGCTGCTACTCGATGTGGATGTAGTTCAAGCCAATATTCTAGATAAAATTCCTGCTGTTGATGATTTCTTGGCGCATCTGCTATTTCAAACTCCATTGATGATTGACAATACCACTCATGTCGTCGGTTCGATGGAAGCCATGGCGCGACTGGAAACGTTACTCGAAAATATCATGATTCAGGTTGCTAATGCAGTCATGCAACCATTGCTCAATCGATTTGGAGACGCGATCGCAATCAAGCAAAACTTTTACGATCGCCGCCTGCTCTCCATCCGTGAGATTGAGCGATTTAGAAATAATCTTTCCTGGAAATACCGTGTAGAACGCTTAGTGGGTGAACCTACTGCCATTTTTGAAAGTCGCCATACCCTATTTACATTAAACTCTCAAGGCATTACTCAAACCTCCATCTACGCACCCCGAAATCAAGAGCTTGCCGATTTAACCGGAGTTCGGCTTGCAGTCACCCTAGCATTGGAAACACGAGACGCGATCGCCCCTCGTTTGCAATCGGCAGTCTCTTTTGTCGGCAGTGGCGTGGTCTATGTTCTCACGGAAGTCATCGGGCGCGGCATTGGTTTAATTGGACGCGGCATCATCAAAGGCATCGGCAATGCCCTACAAGACACCCGCTTTAGCCGCCGGTAACCTACAGCAGATTTATTGTCTGCTTAATCACCAAAACAGCATATAAAACTTCAGTCTATCTACCCAATATTAGGCTGTTATACAGAGTTTTCTGCATAATCCCCTAGTTTGGATCGTTATGCGGAAACCTTTACTCTAATAAATTGTTAGGCTGCTTCATATCTTGATACAGAGCATTTTTGTATGCTGTCGGTATTTACAGAGAAGCGTTTGAATGTTATTTACGCGTGTATGTGCTATAAATTGGCAAAATTCTGAATTAAACAGGATCACTACCAACATGGAATTAACTGTACTAGCTTTACAAGCAGTAAACATTGCGCTCTATGCGCTCGACAAGGCTTCAGGCGGAGTTTTAGAAAAAGCTGGAGCAGATGTTTTAGGTTTTTTGTCGAAAAGATTTCAAGGCAAACTTCAAATCGAAACATCTGAACCAAAACTTTTAGAAGCTGCAATTTTGAGTGAAGCCGAATGGGACAGAAAGTTTCAAGAAGATCTCGAAAGACTTGTAACTCATTATCAACAGGTTCAAAATACCTCCCATGTTTCTCAGAGTACTGAATCAGGTGTCAACATCAATGTTGATAAGAATTCAGGGACAGTTGTGGGGCAGCAGGTAGGGCAGCAATTTTTTCGTTAATCAGTTTTTTGACCTCAAGAACTCAGATTTAGAACCTAATAGAAACTTATTTAAGAAACTCCTTAACTACATTAAAGTCGTTGTATTTTTGCTATGTTCGGTCTTCTTCTGGATTTTATTTGGCTGGCTAGCTGATTATTCATTTCCCTTTAGTCAAGCATTAGAGTTATCTCTTGCATGTTTCACAGGTACTATTTCAGCGAAAATCAACGGTTTACAACAGCAATTACAGAGAACAGATATAATTGCTCAGCCAGATAATACACAGCAAGTTCAAAAGCTAAATAATTTAGAGTCTCAAGCATGGCTATATAAAGGCATTCTGGAACGTCTTGGTTTAGATCCGTCCGTAAATCATGAAAAAATTGCTAAAACACTTGAGGCGTTAGAGTATAAAAGAAGCGAAATCTTGCAAGAGCTTGAGCCTCGAAGACCCCGAAGTTATCGTGTCTTAGCCGGAATACAGGATTCTGCTCGTGATTTCTTGGCTAGTCAGGCAGAGAAAGATTATGAGCAACTTGAAAAAATTGTAATTAATTTAGTTCTCTTCGCAAATAGCAGACAACCCTCACAAGTTATTCTTTCAGACGTAATTGACAAACTAGCGACCGAAATAGCACAAAGCTCTGACCAAATAAGTCCATATCGCCTTCGTCTTGCTTATAAGATAGATGAATTAATAAAGGCTATATCATCAAACTTAATTTTAGGCTCTACTGGTTCTAAAACCGACAGTGGCTATCAATCCCTCGTCAGCGAGTTGCGCTCTCGAATCGAGCTTTTATCTGAGCAATTCAATAGTTTACTTAAAGCTAGGCAAGAAAGTGAAGCCGAAGTAGGCAGGCATGTAAAGGAAATTTCTAGCCTCACCCGTAATATTTCTGATTTATATAGAGCTATATCTAATCGTGATGCTGACGTAGCAGCTTTACGCAAGAATACTCACGAGCTAACGGAATTAACACACAGGAAACAAAACCAGATAAATAATTTACAAGATTCAATATCTGGACTGCAAAGAGATATTCAGATCTCAATAGAAGTTGATCAAAGAAAACAATCTCAAATCAATTATTTACAAAGCCAAATATCTCAACTAAATCAAGAAAAGCAAGATCTCCAGCAAAAGATTCAAGACACAACTAACTACGTTCACAGAAAGGAATCGGAAATTGCAGATTTGCAGAGTGAAAAATCTCAATTTGATCTTCAAAGATTAGAGTCGCAGCGACAGTACCAGTTGCTATACCAAAACTATCAGCAGAAGCAAGATGAGCTAGCTCGCTTAAAGAAAAAACTAGATGACCTGTCTACAAACAATCAATTTAAACTCCAAGATTCTATCTACACAAAATCCCAGCCGTCTGTCAAGCCGGTTGCAACTAAACCAACAATCACAGTAGAAGAGTGGAAACAGATCTCTAATCAAAGTGCATACGTATATGTCAAGGGATATCATAAACAAAATGGCACTTGGGTAGATGAGTATTATAGAAGACCACCGAAAAAGAGATAACGGTCAAATTAGTAAGTATTTAGTAGTCCAACAACTCGGTTAGAGCAGATTAAAATGGTTGGTTAGTGTTGTGATAGAGATTATTTGTAGCCGATCAACTACAACGTTATTTAGTTCTAGCAAGAATTTTGGGTGTAATAAGGTTTCAATGAGTTGCTTTCATACGGTTTGAGTACATATGAATTTCTGAAATCATCTAACTTTTAGAAGATACTATAAAGCGATCGCGTTTTAATTGAGCGATCGCCTTCCTATTAACCTGCAAATTTTTAACAACTGCATTAGTTGAGCAACGCGATCGCCCCAAATACCATAGCCGTAATAAAAATGCGAGACTATTGGTGAGTTAAAGTAAAAGAAAATGGAAATTCAAGAGCTAAAAGCCTTAATCAAAGAAAGTGTTCGAGAAGTATTGCGAGAAGAAAGACTGTTGCTCTGTCAGGTTCTCATGCCCTACGTGAGTGATGAAGAACAAGCAGAAATCGAAGCTGAGTTTGGTTCTCCTTCAGAGTACGGCAATGACGAATTAGTTGATATGACAAATTGGGTCAAACATGGCGGTCAAATTTCGCAAGCAGGCAGTTAAGTTTTTGCAGAAGGCGACCCCTGAAGATGCTGCCAGAATTCAAGGTCAACTCAGCCAACTTCTTATCGCCATTGAGGAACAAGGCATTATTCCATTTGCCGATCTCGACATCAAAAAGATGAAGGGAGAATGGGAGGGGTTTTATCGGCTGCGGGTCGGCAAGATTCGAGTTATTTTTACAGTCAGTCTTGATTCTGCTGATCTTGAGATTTACACAATTGGTGCTAGAGGAGATGTCTACAAATAGTGTGGACTACTGCATCAGTTGAGCCGCGATCGCCCAACATCTTAGCAAGGTCTGATATGGCTTCTTCAATTTTGGCGTTGCTGAATCGAGATATGAAATTCGTAGGGGCAATCCCTTGTGGTTGCCCTTCATCTCCGTCAGGGTAGGCACAAGACCTACCCCTACAGTCAAAAATCATGCTTCTATTCAGCAACGCCTCAATTTTCAATCAGCCTTACTGTCTTAATCTTCTAAATAAATTCACAGTCCCCGTGCAGTTTTGGCTAGAGTGCTTGCTGGATTGCCAGCCGCATATCGGGAGATCGCCCCTTCACAAAAAACTGCGATGACCCTACACTCCGCACTCGGTGTTTTCTTGAACTGTACTTGCCCCAGCCACCGTAACTGTATCTGGACAAATTCTGTAGAATTCGGCATGATGGCGGTCTTACTTATTCATCGTGCTAACTCGCGATCGCGTCACCTGTGAACCCAGCTAAAAAAACTGTGCTTCTGCTTGCCCTTTGTCAGGCGATCGCCATGACAGACAGCATTATCTTGTTTACCACTGCGGCATTGATTGGCTCCAGCCTTGCCACCGATAAATCCCTGGCGACTCTACCGCTAGCGATTTTGCAACTGGCAACCATGCTGACTACGATTCCGGCAGCCTTCATTTTGCAGCAGTGGGGACGGAAACTCGGTTTCATGATTGGTGTGCTGATTGGGCTAATGGGCGCAAGTTTGGCAGTCTACGCCATTTTCACAAGTAGCTTTGTCTTATTCAGTGGGGCAACTTTGCTCTATGGCATCTTTAACGGGTTTGTGGGGTATTACCGCTTCACGGCGGCAGATGTGGCAACGGAAGCCTTTCGCAGTCGGGCGATTTCCTTTGTGATTGCGGGAGGCATCATTGCTGCGCTGATCGGTTCTCCCTTGGCAATTTGGACAAAAGACTGGCTACCCGTGACGTTTGCAGGCGGGTTTGTCGCGATCGCCCTGCTCCAAATTCTGACGCTATTGATCCTAAGCCAGATCGATCTGCCACCAGCATCCCGACAAAAACAGCAGGAAGTGGGACGCAGTTTAGGCGCGATCGCGCAACAGCCTGTGTTCGTTGTGGCAGTGTTGGGCAGCATGATCGGCTATGGCGTAATGGCACTGTTGATGACGGCAACTCCATTAACCATGGTTGCGCTACATCATCCCTTTCCCACAGCCGCTTCGGTGCTTCAGTGGCATGTGCTGGGCATGTTTACGCCATCGTTGTTCACGGGATATTTAATTGCTCGGTTTGGTGTGTTGACAATTATTTTGACGGGCATTGGATTCAATGGGCTATGCATTGCCATCAATCTAGCTGGCACTACTGCACCTCACTTTTTTGTAGCACTATTGCTACTGGGCATTGGCTGGAACTTGATGTTTATCGGCTCCACCACATTGCTCACCAAAGCCTACGCTCCTGCTGAACGGGCGAAGACCCAAGCGACCCACGATTTCCTCATGTTTAGTTTTGTGGCATTCACCACGTTTCTGTCAGGCAGACTGCTGAATGAGTGGGGCTGGGCGATCGTCAACTACACTGGATTGGCTCTAATTGGCATTGCCTTGATTGCCTTGCTATATTTGCGGCAACATCACTATGAACAACTCTTAGGGACTAGCAAGTAAATAAGGTATTGATCAGGTCGAGGAAATTAAGATAGCCCATTTAGGCAAGGTTTCAGAACGCTGCCAGTGTTGGCTCTCAAGGTAGTTGTTGGCACTCTATTTTTGAGCGAGTCCCTTGGTTTTAGGATGTTTTAACCAAGTGAAATAGAAAGTTGTTCCCTGATTAGGCTGTGATTCTAGCCAGATAGACCCGCCTTCCGTTTCAATAATTTTTTTGACAATCGATAATCCGATTCCCGTATTTTCTTGCTCATCACGGGCTTTTAAAGTTTGGAAAATCGTAAAAATTCGTTGATGATAGTTCGGATCAATTCCAGCCCCATCATCCGCGATCGCAAACTTATAAACAGACCCTTCATCTTGCACTGAAACAGTCACGCTGCCATCAGCACGAGGATGATGCTTAATCGCATTTCCAATTAAATTAGAAAAAACTTGGCTTAGTAGTAAGCGTTTAGTCGTCAGAGTTGGCATTCCAGGCTCAATTGTGATCTGAAAAGCAGCGGGCGGCGCAAGCGAATCAACAATATCTGCTAATAGTTGTGTAATGTCAACAGGTTCAATCGGCACCTCTTTTCGTCCCGCACGGGAGTATTCTAGAAGCCCATTGATTAAAGCTTCTAATCGATACACGCGAGTTCGCATTAGTTGAAGCTGATGCTGGTTTGCTTCAGGAACTTGATCCCCCAGGTCTTCTTCAACCCACTCTGATAGGTTTGCGATCGCCCGTAACGGTGCTTTCAAATCATGAGACACCACATAGGCAAACTGATCTAACTCTTGATTTCGATCTTTTAGTAAAGCCGTGGTTTGCTCCAACACAGCATTCAGTCGAGTTAGCTCCGTTGCTCGTTCTTGTAATGCCTGTTCAGCGTGTTTGCGGTTTGTCATATCCAAAACCATGCCCACCATCCGGACAGGCTTCCCCGCTGCGTTATATTCTCCCCGCCCAAAGGCATTAATCCAACGCTCCGTGCCATCAGCCAATTGTAAGCGATATTCAAAGCTGTAATCTTCGTGGTTAGCTAAGGCATGATGAACAGCCGCTTCCACCTGTGGCAAATCGTTGGGGTGAACGCGGCTTGCCCAATCGTCGTAGGTATGATTGGGAGTTCCTGTTTCATAGCCAAAAATGAGTTCATGATAGGGAGTCCAGGAAACGTGATTGGTCGTCAGATCCCAATCCCAAGACCCCATTTGGGCGGCGTTCAGGGCTAAGGTGAGTTGATCGGCATAGGTTTGAATTTCAGCTTTAGCACTTTCTGCCTGCGCTCTTGCTTCCTGTTCGCGGTTTAATAAATCTTCCATTTGGCGATTGGAGGCGGCGAGTTGAGCCGTGCGATCGCTGACCAATGCCTCAAGTTGGGTTTGATACTGTCGGAGTTCAGTTTCAATGCCAAGCCGTTCAGAAATTTGAACTTGTAGCGCCTGGTTTGCTTGCTCTAGCTGAGCCGGACTGGGAATCGCCAAAGCAAGGGGAATTATCGGAACGAGTTTAATGGCGGTAAAAACAGACACCAGTGCCGTAATTGCCTTGAGGCTCCCCGCTAGCCAGTAGGTTGGGTGCCACAGCGTCCACACTGCCATTAGGTGAGTCGTGCCACACGCCACAATAAAGCTGCCAAATAGGAGAAAAATCCAATTAAATGGCAAATCACTCCGTCTTCTCACAAAGTAAAGCAGCGTGATCGGAATGGAGTAATAGGCGATCGCGATCAACGTATCCGCAGAGATATTAAGCCAAACTAGACCAGGCTTCCACAGGTAACAGTGTCCATGGGGAATAAACGATCCAGTCCCAAACAAACTACTCCAAAATTCCACCATAACAATTACTATGTTCACGAATAAGAGGATTGCTGAGGCAAAGGGAGAGGGTTATGAAGATTGCTCCTAACGCTGCTTTACCTAACTCTTTAAAAACTAAGCCAAACAAAAAACCTCCCTTTTGTCTACTCTCCTAAGGTATGTCTGTTAGTCCGTGGGAAACTAGCGATCGACACGGGAATCAGACACGGGAAGTATACTTTCAGTCTATCTAACGCGATGTATGACTTTCCTGAAAATTTTGATGTGAGGTCTTTAGTTACTGGGTGAGACATTCTACTGCTTTACTGTCTTTTTAGCTACTTGTAAAAGCGTGTCCACACTGGCATTATGATCCAAAAATGAGAATAAGTGTTTGTAGTGAAGCCGCCCTTGCTGATCAAGCACAAATTGGGCTGGCAATGGTGCCCCTAGTGCTTGCCCAGTATGATATTCCTGAAAAACTTGACAGCCGGGGTTGCTCAGCAAAGGCATTTTTAAGCCGAGATCTTGCGCCACAATTTTGCTTTGATGAAGATCGGTGCTGGTGATCATCAAAAGTTCGATGTTGCGATCGCAAAACTCCTGATAACGATCATTCAAGGCTTTGATGTGGGGAAAGCAAAATGGACAATATTGGTTTTCGGTAAAGATGCGCGTAAACGCTAAAATTATCGGCTTTTGCTGGCGAAAACTGGATAGCTGAATTTCCTGATCGTGGGTCACATTGGGCAGCACAAAATCAGGAGTGAGCATTCCAGTGTTCAAATCATTGCTAGCCGGAATGGGCAAAAAGTTTTTAAAGAAGCGATCGCTGAGCAATCCGCTAAAGTCCGTCGAGGTTAACATGGGGCTAAAGTTTGAGAAAGAGGAAAGCAGCTGGCATTTTCTATTATGCAAAAAACTTTCCGCTGTTAGCATCCAATCATGCCAACTTGTTTTGCGGCAATGAGCGATCGCTGGACAATACACAAAAAGAGGGTAAACAATGCTTACCCTCTTTCCTACATCTAACCCGTCAGTCTTAGACTGCGGCAAAGAATTCTTTAGACTTCACCGGATCAGGATTCATCGTTGCATCACCAGGTTGCCAGCCAGCAGGGCACACTTCATCAGGGTGAGACTGCACATGTTGAAGGGCTTGCAGGGTGCGAAGGGTTTCATCCACACTGCGACCAAACGCAAGATTATTGATGGTGGAATGCTGAACTACTCCGTCTTTGTCGATGATGAACAGACCGCGTAGGGCAATTCCGTCATCGGTCAACACATTGTAAGCGGCACTAATTTCTTTCTTAATGTCAGCTACAAGGGGATAGTTCAAATCGCCCACACCACCCGACTTGCGATCGCTCTGAATCCAAGCGAGGTGAGAAAATTCGCTATCGACTGATGCGCCTAATACTGCAGTATTGATGGCTTTGAATTCGTCGTAGCGATCGCTAAAGGCTGTAATCTCAGTAGGGCAAACAAAAGTGAAATCCAGCGGATAAAAGAACAAAACAACATACTTGCCGCGATAGTCAGACAATTTGATCGTCTTAAACTCTTGATCAACGACTGCCGTTGCGGTGAAATCAGGAGCAGATTGCCCAACTCGCAAGCATCCTTCTTGAGTCATGAGAGGTAGTCTCCTTGAGAGTGCGGTGTTAATTTTGATCAGCCCAGAAACCAAACAGCCAAGCATAGATGCAATATCCACACGCTTGATGACCTGTTCGTTACGAACTGCTACGAGTATATCATAGTCATAACGATTTTGAGTAAGGGTCGATTCAGTCTTGTTGAGTAATATAGAATTGCAGGGAACTTAATAGAAATTCTCAAGTCCTTAATCGAAAGCTTTGGTGCAACTTGAATAACTTGTCTTTTATATTTTGCTGTTAAGCCAGTAGGTTTTTTATGAAGGGAGAGTATTAATACCTGCTCATGGTTCTATAATGTTGCGATGAATTTAGAAGTACGATTAACTATCCTAGGGGTTGGCTATAAAGATTCCTAGTTTAGAAAAGTTCACCTGTGTCGTTGCTATGCCTGATAGCGCTAGCCCTATTCGACAAGCTTTTAGTTAGATAGATCTGTTCGTCTTGTTTGTAACCCTTTTATTTTGATGCTAGGAGCAGTCATGAAGTCATTAATTCGCTGGAGCGCGACTGTGGGTCTCGTGGGTAGCACCCTAGCTGGGTCGCTGCTAATGGGCACTTTGCAAGTGTTGGCGTTGACGCAGGAACAAATAGTTCAAAAACTGCGCCCAATCCCTGTTTTCACCATTGCTAACTCGGATGGCGCACCTTTAGTAGCGGCTCCACCCAGTGGGCAGAAAGGCAACCCTGTTGCGGGAGTTTTTATCACTCAGCAGGATGCTCAAGCTTTTTTGGATGGACTCAAGAACCGTAGCCCTGAAGTTGCCAAGAATGTCCGTGTTGTGCCTGTGTCGCTGGCAGAAGTCTACCAACTGAATCAAGTTAATAAAGAAAAGAAAGAAAAGCTAGAGTTTGCCTTTGTGCCCTCGCGCCAACAGGTGACTACGGCTCAAGCCTTAGTGAAGCAAAGTGAGAAGAAAGATCAGCAATTTACAGGAACGCCGCTGTTTGTGGCGCGAGGGGGTGCTGAGAAAGGCTACCTGACGATTCAACAGGGCAACAAGTCAGTTATTCCGATGTTTTTCAAAAAAGAAGAGCTTCAATCCTTGATGGATCGGTTTAAGCAGCAAGATCCTAAAGTTGCTTCCACTTTAGAAGTTCAGGTATTGAATTTAGAAGGAGTGATTGAAGTATTGAGAACCAAAAATGATCCTCAATTAGAGCAGATTGTCTTAATTCCGCCGCGTGAGTCGATGGAATATGTGCAAACTTTGTTGGAAAACAACAAAAAGCCTGGGGCAACTCCAGCCAAGCCGCAGGTGGCTCCGGCTACAAAGCCTGCAACTCCTAAAAAATAGGCAGACTCAAGGGGTAAAGAGAGCGGTGTAGTATGATTCAGCTTGCTGCGCTCTTACTTTTTTATGTCTGATGCCAATTTAGATCCTCGATCCTCGTTTTCTACCCAGAAGCGAGGATTTTTTGCGTCTGGGCAAGCGGTTTGGCAGTGGTGGCAGGAGGCGCAAGGGGCTGCGATCGCCGCAAATATTCCCGTGGAGGAAGCGACTTGGCTGTTGCAGCAATCATCAGCGCTGTCTAACCTGGATATGCGGTTAGAACGCTTCAAAGATCAGCCCCAGATTGAATTAGTGATGCCGTTAGAAGAATTAGTTCAGCGCTGGCAGCAACGCATTCAGCAACACACGCCTGTGCAATATTTGGCAGGCACTACTCCTTGGCGAAACTTTCAGCTTACAGTGTCCAGCGCCGTCCTAATTCCGCGCCCCGAAACGGAACTGTTGATTGATCTCGCCCTCCGCCTCTCGCCCCTTGCCTCTTGCCCCTCGCCCTCTCATTGGACTGACCTTGGCACTGGCAGCGGCGCGATCGCTCTGGGATTGGCAACCGCGTTACCCCATGCCACGATTCATGCCGTGGATTGCAGCCATGAAGCATTGGCGATCGCCCAATTCAATGCCCAAGCGTATCGGCTGACGGAACGCATTCAGTTTTATCACGGAGTTTGGTTTGAACCACTCGCCCATCTGCAAGGCTGTCTTGATGGAATGGTGTCCAATCCGCCTTATATTCCCAGCCAAATGGTATTGGAACTGGAGCCAGAGGTTACCCAGCATGAACCTCACTTAGCCCTAGATGGCGGCAGCGATGGATTAGACTGCATTCGTCATTTAGTGGCAGATGCTCCTGACTATTTGCGATCGGGCGGTATCTGGCTAATCGAGCTAATGATGGGGCAAGCGGCTAGTGTAGTTGACTTGCTGTGGGCAAATGGGAACTATCGCGATGTGCAAATTCATCAAGACTTAGCAGGCATTGAGCGATTTGTGTCTGCGCTCCGCATCTAACACTTTGCATCCCATCAAGCTTTTTTACCGAAAATCATCACATGCTGCTGGGGCAAAAAATCTTTCGTTTCTAGCCAGTTTAAGCCCACGGATGCCAGTTCTTTTCGGGCTTGGCGTTGGGTCATCTTGTGCAATGGCTTGATTGGCACCAAAGGATTTTCACCGCGATATTCTACCAGCACTACGCGCCCACTGGGTTTGAGGGCTTGGGCGATCGCGCTCATCATTTCGCGGGGATGGTCAAACTCGTGGTATGCATCGACCATAATCGCCAAATCAACACTTGCAAGAGGCAAATTTGGATTTGTCACGCTGCCTAAAACAGACTCGACAGTCTCAATCCGCTTCTCTTGTTTCAACCCATTCAAGATCTCAATCATTTCCGGCTGCACATCTACCGCTAGCACCTTACCGTTTGGTACTAAAGTCGCCATCCGAAAGCTGAAATAGCCTGTACCCGCGCCAATATCTGCCACTACATCTGTTGACTTTAGGTTCAAGGAATTAATTAACTGCTGGGGGCGTTCTTCTCGTTCGCGAGTGGGGCGTTCTAGCCAACCTGCGCCCAAATGTCCCATGACTTGGGCAATTTCTCGCCCCATATAAAATTTGCCAATCCCATCAGGGCTATGATTAGCTCGCTGCTCATAGGTTGAGCCAGTTGATGAATTAGCGGTTGGATCAACATTTGTGAACGCGATCGCATCCAAAATTTTGTTGCCCATGGGCGAAAAAGTTAGTCCAAGGGCAACAACTAACGCCAGCAGCAGCACTCTTCTTAAGGTTTTTTTTACAGTCATCTCAGTCCTGGGATTTGTACACTAGAGCGAACAAGCAAGGGAAAAAGCTCATGGCATATAGTTGTGACTTAGGCAGCGGACAGCGGCTTGATCTGAGCAATCAGGGCACACAAACCACGATCGCGATCGCTAGCAGCAGTATCGGACAACAACAGCAGTCAAGCAACAGCTTGCAAACCGGTGCATGGATTTCTCCTCCTGAAGTCTACCGAACTTCTGAGGGAGTTGTAGTCAAGCTGCAAACCGACGCTGGAAATCAGTTTATCCAAATTCAGGGCAGTCACATGAGCCTATCCGCTACGGCTCTGCCCTTCAGCACTGCGGAAAAATTATCTGTGCAGCAAACTAATATTCCCGCTTCTACCCTGCCACCCATGCCATCTATGCCCCCCATGGAACCAATGAAACCCATGCAGCCAATGACGATGGGCACGATGCAAATGAATTCAAAACCGATGGCAATGACGATGGGCGCTATGGAAATGCGGATGGGATCAGAGTCTGGGGCTGCAAACACGACACCCCCTACTCCCATCCGGCAATTTTGCACTCAGTGTGGCACTTCGGTTAAGCCTAGCGATCGCTTTTGTGCGAGTTGCGGTCACCAACTTGGGTAAATGCTGATACAATCAGAACGGTCTGAAGGGGAGTAGCTGCTGGTTTTGCCAGCCCATCTGAATCAACATACTGGCGCAAAAGCCTGGTTCAGATGACAAATAGGATGGTTTGCAATCAAGTTTTAGCGATCGCGGTTTCTGTTTGAAGAGTACTTCATAGCAAACAGCCAGCTAACCTAACGTTGTTAACTTCATAAAGCCTTTTTGCAAGCGAGACCTTCACTAAGTTCACTGTTGAGTGAGCTTGGTGGAGTCGTTTATCTCTAATCAAGCTCACGCTGCACTTGCACGTTTGATTAGGAATTTGAAAAATGTTTGCTGGTTTCACCTCTGGCTTTTTATTAGTTGGGCTGTCTGAATTAGGCGATAAAACTTTTTTGATCGCGATGTTGCTGGCAATGCGTCATTCCCGTCGCCTAGTGTTTCTAGGTGTAGTAGTAGCGCTAGCAATCATGACGATTCTGTCAGTTTTAATGGGGCAAGCGATTTCACAACTGCCAAAATATCCCATCCATCTTGCAGAAATTACCTTATTTATTGGCTTTGGACTAAAACTTTTATACGATGCGTGGAAAATGTCTCCTCAGTCAATCGGTAGCGAAGTAGCAGAAGCAGAAGCCGCGATTCAACAGTCTACTTTGAAAGTAAAATCTGGCACCGCTTGGAGAGTGTTTCTAGAAGCATTCACCCTCACCTTTATGGCAGAGTGGGGCGATCGCACTCAGTTTGCCACGATCGCCTTAGCCGCGTCTTACAATCCTTGGGGCGTGATGATAGGTGCCATTGCGGGACATACGCTATGTGCGGCGATAGCAGTCATTGGCGGACGGCTCGTTGCCGGACGCATCTCCGAACAAACCATTACTGCCCTAGGTGGCGGTCTGTTTATCGCTTTTGGTATTGCTGCCGCATTGGAAGGTGTCCCGAAAGGACTTACTTAGACGACGGCACTGGAGCGATCGTCGGTTTCACAGTTGGAACGGGGGGAACTCCAGGCGCTGGAGCTACGCCACCTGGTGCCGCAGGAGCGCCTGTTGCCTGCTGATTAATTTGGTCTTTGAATTTGGCGGGGGCAAGCTCAGCCGCTTTCGCAAACAGCGGTTTTGCTTCGTCTAATTTGCCTTGCTCTTTTAACACAGCGGCTTTGCCATAGACGGGGCGGAAGTCTTGTTTGCTGGTTTTAGCGGCTTCGTCATAGATGGCGATCGCTTCGTCATACCGCTTGCCAGTCGCGTATACACCCCCTAGCAGCACTTGAACGGAGGTGACATCCACAGCACCGGGCTGCACCTGATTGGCTTGAGTCGCAGTCTTCAGCGTATCTTGCAACAAACTAACCGCTGCTTCGGGGCGATTTTGCTCTACTAGCAACCCAACCAACCCTTGCAGCGCCATAATTTCTCCAGGCTTGGTGGTCAAAATGGTGCGGTAGGTTTGGGCGGCTCCTTCGCGATCGCCAGTCTGTTGTTTTGCCTGTGCTAGCAACACCGCATAATATGTTTCGTTGGGGTTGAGCTTCGCTAATTTTTCTAACGGCGCGATCGCCCCTTGCACATTGCCCAAGGTTAACTGCGTTTCTAGCAGCCCTCTCAAAGCCGTGGGGTTTTCAGGCTCTCGTTGCAGCACCGCCTCATAGCCCTTCGCCTGTAGCTCCAACTCTTCCTTTTTCACCGCTGGGCTTGCCGAGGCTCCAGGGGTGGGCGAACTCGCAACCGGAGCAGCTTGATTACTCGGAAACAATCCGCTCAGCAGCGGCGCGATCGAAATCCCTAAAAAAGCCAGTAGTGCCAGCCCCATCACAATACTAACGAGCCAGCGATTGCTCCGTTCAGTCACAGCATTAACCCTCGAACTCCAACGCCAATCATTATGAACCAGAAATGAAATTTAGCAAGGAAATAGCGCTTTTCTTTGCATCTAATTTTCTTTGCATCTAAATTTTCTTTGCATCTAAATTGCTACATGACTGCTCACCACTCCCTACTAGACCTATCATTATTTCTTTACAGTGTTTTAACTAGCAACGTTTTAGGTGGAAGCAGGCGTTTCAGCCCATTATCCAGCAGAGGAATTCAACATTGTGAAGCGGCGACACCTTTTGAAACGAGTTTTGCAGGGATCAGGGGGGATGATTGGTGCGAGTCTGCTGGCAAGTTGTGGAGAGCGGGCTTTAGATAGGCTATTTTCGCTCGATTTGGCAAATCCCGCAGAACGCTTGCCTGACCATCTGATTACGTCGCTAAGTGAGTTTTATGTTCAGTCCTATGCTTTGCCTGCCAACGTGGACACAGAACGGTGGAGATTGCAAATCATGGGCGCAGTGGAAATGCCTCTAAATTTTTCCTATGGGGATATAGTGGCGGCACCTCAAGAGTTTTTTCACTTAACAATGGAATGTATTGGCAATCCAACTGGGGGAAATTTGATTGGCAACGCGGAATGGACCGGAACGCCGTTGCTCCCGTTTTTGCAGCAGGCGGGGGTGAAGCCTGAAGCGGTGGTTTTTGTACTGCATGGAGCCGATTATTATGAGACGACGTTGCCTGTTGCGGAAGTGATGCGATCGCAGGTGCAGTTGGTCTATCAAATGAATCGGGCACCGCTGACTAAAGAACATGGCTATCCAGTTCGATTAATTGTGCCGGGATATTTTGGGCAAAAGCAGCCGAAGTGGTTGACCAAAATTGAGGCGATCGCAAAATCCAAAAAAGGATATTGGGAGCGGCAAGGCTGGTCAAACACAGCAGAAATTCCAATCCATGCCTTAATCCAGCAAGTTGAAGAAAGCCGCGTTTGGAATCAGCGATCGCAGGTAACCATTCCCAAAAATGGTGAAACAGGATGGAAGAATGGCATCTTAATTGCAGGAGTTGCGATCGATCATGCCAATCCCATTCAACAGATTCAAATCAGCACCGATGAGGGAAAAACTTGGCAAACCGCTGAGCAAAATCAGCCAGCTTCTCCCCATGAGTGGACATTGTGGCGCTATGGATGGCAACCTACCCAGCCGGGACGCTATACCCTGCTTGCCCGTGCCCGCACTAAAGAAGCCACTCAACCCTTAGACGACACCAATTCCAAAGATGGAAGCTCTGGAGCCTTACGCATTCAAGTTGACTTAGCCCAACAGACCTAGTTGCCTTTCTGTCTTGTGGGCTACCCTTTGAATTAAGATTTTTCTAAAAGGCGATCGCCTCGATTCTCAGGGGAACTCTTTCTAATAGGAGTTATGCATTTTGACCGAAACCTCGGAGGTTTGCGTAACTCCTATCTCAATAAGTTGATAAGCCTATATCGGAAGCTCTTCGGAAGCTCTAACGTTGCTGAGTTGATTACTTATGGAATGGTCACAAACCCTAAAAGAGCCAAAATATTGGCTATTAGCCTTGGTTGCAGCACTGGCTGCGATTCATCTGACGTTGCTCAGTCGGATCGATAATTCAGAACTATTTGCAACTTGTCTGTTGTTTTGGATTGCCGCAGGTTCACTGATCTGGGATCGATACCAGACTTTAAATCTTGAAAGTAACTGGATTGCCAGTCTGCTTGGAGGCTTGATTGTAATTGGCATGATTACCAGAGCAAGTTTATCGCCCGACTCAGTTTCTTCTGCTTGGGCGCTGCCGTTGGTAGCAGGCTTAGGCACCGGATTACTGGCTTCAGGGTTCAAAGGGCTAAGGCAGTACTGGCGGGAGTTTATTATTTTTGGTCTGTTAGCGGTGTATCCTCTGCTACGGCTGACCTTGGAAGCGATCGATTTGTCAGAAATCACAGCAAAGGCAGCATCTTTTATGTTGTGGTATTCTGGGTTTCCAGTCCGGCTACAAGGAGTTTTCTTGCAGTTGCCCAAGGGTCGCGTGGAAGTCTATGGCGCATGTTCTGGCATTCAAAGTATTCTCCAATTGCTAAGTATTTCAATCTTGTTTTTGCTAATGTTTCCGTTGCGATCGCATGTTCAAAAAGGGTTGTGCATCGTGGCAGCAGTAGTCATTGGCTTTGTGGTGAACGCTTTGCGCGTCGCACTGATGGCAATGCTCACGAATTCAGGTGACAAAAGTGCGTTTTACTATTGGCACGAAGGACAGGGTTCTTTAATTTTTTCGGCGATCGCGGTTCTCATCTTTGGGGTGTTCTGCTGGTTCTTTTTCTTGCGTAAACCCGACCAGAAACCAGATTCAGGAGCCGAAAAAAATGCTTAACTTAACCTGGAAACCGATGCGCCTGTCTCTACTGGCACTCACAACGACTGGGACATTGCTGGTTCTAGGAAAATTGCTGACATTACCAAAAGTAGATAAAGCTGCGGCTCAGCCAGTTAACACGCTACAATCGGCAGTGCCTTTGCCGGGATGGCAATTGCTGACTCATTCTGAACTGAAGGCAAATAAGGACTCTCGGTTTGGTCGGAGCTATCAGTTTCAGCAGGACAACACTCGCCTAAACGCCGACCTACACTACATGACCAGCGATGGCAATGTGAGCCGCTATCTATTTGTCTACAGCCCTATTTATACGGCAAATGCTAATCTCAAAGTGAAGTATCAACCCGAAACTGGCTTTTATGGAGTGTTATCTGACAAAGGGCAGGCTTTCTTAACAGCCTGTATTAACCCGCGTGGTAAAAGTACCGTGACAGAGCAGCAGTTTACTCACAATCGCTATGCTTACGATTTGCAACCCAATCGACTTTTACCCTGGGTTTTAGGTAAAGAATCGTTAATTGATCGGCGGTGTTTGTGGACGGTATTATCGACTCCTGTGCAACCAAACACTACGCCTGAAGCTTCCGAAGCAGCGGCTTACAAAACGTTGGAAACCACCTGGATTTCATGGCATCAATGGTGGCAAACAAACTATCCACCTAATTGATTGTTCCTAGGTTTTTTGATTTTATCTTGAACGAATTTTACATTTACTGGGAGATGCTGAGCGATGGCGATATCAAGTGGTGGTGATGCAAGCGAAAATCTTTCCGTTTATCGGTTGCGTTGGGTTGGATATGGGTTGCTGTTGTTTGCGCTGGTCGATACGGTTCATTCGTTTGCGATCGCAAACCCAGCCGATCCTCGCTTTGGGATTAACCTGATTGGACAGTTTGTGGAACGGGTAGTCGTGCCATTGTTGGGGTTTGCGCTTGTGTTTTTTGGCGAGTTTTATGGACGAAAAGCACCCGAAAAACTAATACTTCGCTTTTTATCCTGGCTGTGTCTGCTGTTGGCAGTTGCATACTTTCTCATGATTCCACCGCTACTGCTGCAAACTTTCGGGTTGAAAAGCCAAGTCAATGCAAAAGCAAAAGAGTTTGAAACCGCCCAGCTTGCCCAGCTTAAAAAAGTAGAAGATCAGCTTAAAAGCAGCAGTCCAGAGGATATTAAAAAAATCGCAACTCAGTTAAGTTCCATGGGGGCACCGGTCGATCCCAACAAACCCGATGCAGTTAAAACCCAAATTGAAGGGCGAATTAAATCGATGCGTGACCAAATTCCTGCCCAAGTGCAACAACAAGTGAGCCAATTTAGAGGATTGACGCGAAATGCCGTGAAATGGACTCTTGGAGCCGTTATTTCTGGCGTGTTGTTTATCTATCTTTGGAAGAGTAGCCGCTGGGCAAGATAGGAAGTTTTGAGTTTTGAGTTTTGAGTTTTGAGTTTTGAGTTTTGAGTTTTGAGTTTTGAGTTTTGAGTTTTGAGTTTTGAGTTCTAAATTGTGGGGAGATGGACAATGCCAATCTCCCCTATTTTTTAAATCAAGGATGAGCTTTAGGTTGTGAATCAGGAAATAGAGAAAGCTCCGCAAGTTGCGGCATTAGTGGTTGGGGCAGGTCAGGGGATTGGGCTAGGATTTGTGCGCCAGTTATTGGAGGGCGATCGCGCCACTCCTCTTTATGCCACCTATCGCAATCCCGATTCTGAGCTATTGCAGATTGCAGATTCCCGGCTGCATTGCTTGGCACTAGACACGACAGACGAAACCCAAATTGCCGCCGTAGTGCAAAAAATACAGGTAGAAACATCAGCATTGCACTGTGTAATCAACTGCGTTGGAGTGCTGCATGATGGCACTATGCAACCCGAAAAAAGCCTGCGTCAACTCAATGCTGACCAATTACTGTACTATTTTCAGGTGAACAGCATTGGCGCAGTGCTGCTAGCAAAACACATTCAACCCTTGCTCAAACACCGCGATCGCGCTTTATTTGCCACGATTTCTGCAAAAGTAGGCAGCATTGGCGACAATCAACTAGGCGGCTGGTATGGCTATCGAGCGTCTAAGGCAGCGCTGAATATGTTTATGCGAAATGTGGCGATCGAATATAAGCGCACCTGTCCACGGGCGATCGTCGTCACCTTGCATCCCGGCACCACAGACACCGAACTATCGCGCCCGTTTCAGCGCAATGTGCCCCCCGAAAAGCTGTTCTCGGTCGAGCGTACCGTTCAACAACTGCTCACCGTCATCGACAGCTTACAAGAAACCGACAGCGGCGAATTCTTTTCTTGGAACGGCGATCGCCTGCCCTGGTAGCATTCACGCGATCGCAGATCGTAATAGATTTTGGACAGTAATCACGCAGTCTGGAAACGCAAGCGGGGCAATGGTCAGCGCTTCCGCCAAAATGGTTTCGCTTTGATAGCCGTTGGCACTGGGAGATCGATAGACATGCAGTTTGCGATCGTTGACATCCAACACCCAATATTCCGCAATGCCGGAACGACTGTAGGCAAGCGCTTTCACCTCACAATCAAACTTCAAGCTCGTATCAGCCACCTCAATGAGCCAAAAGACCTTAGCAGGGGTGGGATGGTGATCTTCGTAATACAGCGGGTCTGGGCGCACCACGGCAATATCGGGTTCTGGCTCAGAGTAGTCGTCTAGTTGAATCGGATCTTGCAGGCAAATCAGAACGCGATTGCCCAAACGCTCTCTCAATAGATGCTCAATCCGTCTGACTGCGGCACTGTGAGCCGTTCCCTTTGCTGCCATTTTGATAATTTGCCCTGATAACAACTCCACGCGCTCATCTGGGCGCAAAATGCCAGATTTTGCCATCTGGTGATAGTCTTGGACTGAAATTTGACGAACCGCGATCGCTGTATTCATACAAAAACCGAGTAGATTTACTCAACAGTAACGCTCTTGGCAAGGTTTCTAGGTTGATCCACATCCAACCCGCGCCGCGCTGCAATATGGTATGCCAGCAGTTGCAGCGGAATCACCGTCACTAGGGGCGATAGGATCTCATCCACATGGGGCACCGGAATCAACGTATCAAAGGTGTCTTCTGCGTCTTTCTCATCCATTGGGGTAATGCCAATCAGTTGAGCATCTCGCGCTCTGGCTTCCTGGGCATTCGACAGCACTTTTTCAAACACGGTTCCTGGCATGGCGATCGTCACCACAGGCACTTTAGCATCCAGCAACGCGATCGGACCGTGTTTCATTTCCCCAGCGGGATAGCCTTCTGCGTGGATGTAGCTGATTTCCTTAAGTTTCAACGCACCTTCGAGGGCGATCGGAAAGTTGATGCCGCGTCCCAAAAAGATAAAGTCCTGGGTTTCCGCAAAATTATGTGCCAGTTCTTCGATGTAGCGCTCTTGACTTTCCAAAATCATTTCAATCTCAGCCGGGAGTTGCCGCAAGCCATTCAGCAGCTTTTCTAGTTGATCGATCGCAAGCGTGTTACGGTGATATGCCAGGTCGATCGCCAGCAAATAGAACGCCACCAACTGAGCCGAAAAGGTTTTGGTTGCTGCCACGCCAATTTCAATGCCAGCGTGGGTATCAATAATATTAGGAATCAAATCTCCCAAAGAACTTTCAGGACGATTTGTGATGCCTAACAATCGCGGTTGATAGTCAATAGCCAACGCTTGCCGCCGCCGAATTTCCATCTCCAACGCTGCCAATGTATCCGCCGTTTCGCCAGATTGGGTCACACCAATCGTCAGCGTGTTTGGAGTCAGCGGCGAGGGGGCATAGCGAAACTCCGAGGCATATTGAACTTGGGTCGGAATCTCTGCTAATTGCTCTAGCAAATACTTGCCCACCAAGGCTGCATGCCAACTGGTGCCACAAGCGACAATCTGAATTTGTTGCAAATCAGTGTAAAAGTCGGCAGGAAGGTTGAGGCGAATGGGAGAGTTTTGAGTTTTGAATTTTGAATTTTGAATTTTGAGTTCTTCTTGCTCCCACTGATCATTCAAGTAGGCTTCTAAACAGGCTCGTACAACTCCGGGCTGCTCGTAAATTTCTTTGAGCATGAAGTGTTTAAAGCCTTGTTTTTCCACCATGACGGGGTTCCAGTTGAGGGTGCGGGGCGATTTTTTGAGCCGCTGTCCTTCAAAGGTGTAAACTTCTACGCCTAGGGGGGTCAGGCGGGCAATTTCGCCATTTTCTAGGGTTAGCACGGCGCGGGTATAGGGTACTAGTGCTGGCGTATCGGAGGCGCAATAAAACTCACCCTGCCCAAAACCGATGACAAGGGGCGCTTGCTGACGAGCGACAATTAGTTCATCCGGGTAGTCAGCGTTGATGACGGCGATCGCAAAAGCACCCCGAAGTGTGTTCACCGCCCGACGCACTGCCTCAAAAAAAGGAGAATGAGATCCAGCGTGGGGCGTGGAAGCCTCTTCTACTTGTTTCATCTCCTCAGCAATTAAGTGAGGAATGGTTTCTGTGTCCGTTTCGGAGCGAAACTCATGCCCCAGTGCTTTCAATTCTTCTCGCAGTTCGCGGTAGTTTTCGATGATGCCGTTTTGCACCACCGCAATTCGGCGTTGCGTGTCGGTGTGAGGATGAGCGTTGTATTCTTCCGGTTTGCCGTGGGTTGCCCAGCGAGTATGACCAATGCCAATTTGAGCAGGATTTTGTTCGCCTTCTAGCTTTTCTTGCAGGTTGTGGAGTTTGCCTTTCGCTCGAATGCAGTGAATTGTGTTGTTCAGGATAGTGGCAATACCCGCCGAGTCATACCCCCGATACTCCAGCTTTCGCAGCCCTTCTAGCAAAATTCCGCTGGCAGCTTGCGTTCCGATATAGCCGACAATTCCACACATAGACTCTTACTCCACCCAATACCACGCTGGTTTATACACACTCACACGTTGCAATTTCGGATAGCGATTTTGATCACGCATCCGTGCTGCCTGTTTTAACGGATTTAGCTCGCTTTCGCAAGAGCCACTATCAGGTTGTAGTCCAATTGATAGACTGCTGAGTGAGCGATCGCACTCTGCACCCCTAACCTAAACTCCGCACGTTGCTTCCCCCTTCCCTTTAGAATAGAAGCATACTCTGTAACGAAATGTTTTAAGGTTTTCATGGTAGATCAGCTTATTCGTGCAACCGCCGCTAATGGTGGAATTCGAGCCGTTAGTGTCATTACTACTTCCTTAACAGAAGAAGCTCGACAACGACACAAACTTTCCTATGTTGCCACGGCTGCTCTAGGGCAGACAATGACAGCAGGACTTTTGTTTGCTTCCAGCATGAAACGTCTAGGGTCGCGGGTCAATATTCGGATTGAGGGCGATGGTCCTTTAGGCGGTATTACCGTTGATGCAGGCTTAGATGGCACCGTTCGCGGCTATGTTACCTACCCTGAAATTGAACTGCCAACCACAGAAAATGGCAAGCTAGATGTGGGGAGCGCAGTAGGTTCCAAAGGCTATGTATATGTGATTCGAGATGTGGGTTTTGGCTATCCCTACTCCAGCACGGTGGAGCTAGTGTCGGGGGAGATTGGCGATGATCTCACTCACTATTTGGCAACCTCTGAGCAAACGCCCTCGGCGCTGATGGTTGGGGTGTTTACCGATATGCAGGGGGTTTCGGCTGCAGGAGGGTTGCTGATTCAAATTATGCCTAAAGCTGCACGAGATGAAGCGTTAGTGGAGTTACTAGAATCTCGACTTAGCACTTTATCCGGTTTCACGTCTTTGCTCCAAGCTGGCAAGACTTTACCTGCTATTTTTGATGAACTTTTGGGCGATATGGGCTTGGTCATTTTGCCAGAAGTGCAACTGGTGCGCTTTCACTGTGGCTGCTCTCATGAGCGGGTGTTAAATGCTTTGAAATTATTTAGTCAGGCAGAACTAGAAGAAATGATTCATGATGATCAGGGTGCTGAAGCAACCTGCGAGTTTTGCAGTACGGTTTATCATGCTAGCGAGGGAGAATTAACTAAGCTACTGAGTGACTTTCAGAAAGATGCGATTTCTAGCTAAGGGTTTTCTGGCAGAAGTTCCTCCTATACTTATGTCAACGGCGTTGCTAAATGCAAGTATGATTTCTGACTGTAGGGGTAGGCTTGTGCCACCCTATCGGAGATCGAGGGCAACCAGAGGGGATTATCCCTACAAAATTCACCTCCAGATTCAGCAATGCCATGTCAACCAAGTCAACGCATAATTGGACGTAAACGCTACAGCCTATTTCTTAAAGTTTGATACATCTAAGATGGAGATATGTAGACCACGCTTCTATTTTGGGCACTCTTTTAAATAGAATCAAACCTTTTGTAAAAAGCGCTATGTCCGTTCCTATTTTTCTTATGAACCCTTTGCTAGCCCAAGCTTCTAGTAAGGCGGCGAAACCAAGTTCCACTGCGATCGCGCAATCTGCAAAGTCTGCCGAGGCTGGCTCCAATCTTTTGTGGTTAGCTACATCTGGCGGATTGCTTTTGCTTCTCGTTGCCTTAGGCGTTTTTACTAAAGTAAGCCTTGATAAAGCGGCGAAACAACTAAAGTTTGAAAATTTCAAGAACCGCGAACTGCAAAAAAAGCTGAAGTATGCCGTTGAGACTATCGGCAAAATGGAGCGTAACCCCGATCTAATTCACTCTCGTGAGTTTAATTTAGACTATCTGCGAATGCGGATGGATGAGGAAGTTTTTCACTTTGCAATTTTGAACCAAATTAAAATGAAAGTGAAAGATAAAATTACGATGGCGTTGCGATCGTCTCAGCCCCATCAAGGAGAAATTGGCATTGCCAGCGGCGGGCGACAGGTCGATGAAGTGTTTGATGTGGAATATGAACCCGGCGATTTGCCAAAAGGCACGAAGCGCGTGTTATTTCGGATTGAAATCAAAATTCTTAAACTACCAACCCAGCCGACCTCTGTAACCATCAATCAAATCATCGACTGTATTGAAACATTTCTTAGCCCTACCAGCAATCACGATAGCTGGCAGCCCACTATTCAGGGTCGCATTGCCAACATGCGCTGGGATCAAAAAGCAAAACCAACGCCGCTTCTCGTACTAGAACAAACTCAAGAAGGCTCAAATGTAACGTTTAGAACGACTCGCATGGCGCAAGGTGCCTAAACTTGCCGTCAGTGATAAGTTGAATGAACACAGGTGAGTGAACAATTGACAGGGTGCATGAATACTTTCACGGGTTTTCACGAGTTGTGTAACAATCTGTCTTATATTGTTTGCACACATCAACGGGTAGAGCGAATTGGGTGAGAAACAGCTATTAAAATCTCCAGGGACGCTGATTGCCGTGTTAGTAGCTGCGGCGTTAGGAGTGGCAGGATTGGGAATTTATTTGGCGTTGCGCCCTTCATCCACCAGCCAGTCCAGTTCTTTGCCTCCCTCTCCAACGGTTGAACAGTCAGCCACTATCACTGCGCTAGGGCGTTTAGAGCCAGAAGGTGAAGTGGTGAGGGTTGCTGCGCCTTCTACTTCGGGATCTGCCGTTCCAGTATTTGGGAGTCCACGGGTTGCTCGGTTGTTGGTTCAAGAGAGAGGACAAGTGAAGGCAGGGCAACCGATCGCGGTACTCGACGTGTACGATCGCCTGATGGCAGCAGCACTACAATCTCAAGCGCAGGTGCAGGAAGCCCAGAGTCGGCTGGCTCAAGTGCAGGCAGGTGCTAAGCGAGGCGACATTGCAGCCCAGCAATCTGCTGTTGAAGCTAGTGTCGCCACAGTTCTGCGATTAGAGGCTGAGCTGAAAAAAGCCGATTTAGAGCTAAGGCGCTACACCGAGCTACGAAAAGACGGCGCGATTACCCAGCAAGAATTGGATAACCGCAGTTTGACCTACGCTACCGCTAGTCAAGAAGTCGAACGTGCACGGCGGGAGCGAAACCAGGCGAGAGCCACTTTAAATAGCGTGGCGGAAGTGCGCCCAACGGATGTGCAGCAAGCGCAGGCATCCGTAAATGTGGCGATGGCAGGGATACAGCGCGCTAAGGCGGATTTAGAGTCGGCAGTGGTGCGATCGCCGATCACCGGGCAAATCATCAAAGTACACGCCCGTGAAGGCGAACAGATCGGCAGCGATGGACTCGTAGAAATTGGCAAAACCGATCGCATGTATGCCGTTGCTGAAATCTATGAAACCGACATTCAAAAAGTGAAACGGGGACAAAAAGCAGTGATTACCAGCCCCGCCTTTTCGGGAGAAATTTCTGGAGTAGTAGATCAAATTGGGCTTGCTATTCGCAAAAACGACGTGTTGAACACTGACCCCGCTGCCAATACAGATGTGCGCGTGGTGGAAGTAAAAATCCGTTTAGATGACAGCCAACCTGTGTCTGGATTAACGAATTTACAAGTTAAAGTCACCATTACGCCCTAGAGAAATTCATCATGTTTGCTATTCCTCTAGCCTGGTTACAGCTTAAACGCGAAAAAATGCGCTTGCTGATTGCCTTAGCGGGAATTGGGTTTGCGGTAATTTTGATGTTCATTCAGCTTGGCTTTCAAGATGCGCTGTTTGATAGTTCCGTCAGTATGCACCAAGAGCTACAGGGCGACATTTTTCTAATTAGCCCCCAATCGACCTCCATGATTGCGATGAAAAGTTTCTCGCAGCGGCGGCTATACCAAACGCTGGGGTATGGCAGCGTCGAGTCGATTAGTCCAGTTTATTTAGATTTTGCCCTGTGGAAGAATCCAGAAAATCAGCGTACACGAGGAATTTTGGTGATTGGATTTGACCCCTCTAAACCGATCTTTAGTCGTGAACTGGTGCCCGATCTCACTCCAATTCGTCTAGCGGATGTGGTGTTGTTTGATGAAAAATCGCGATCGGAATTTGGTCCTATTTCTCAGTTATTCGCCACGGGCAAGCCTGTTGTAACCGAAGTGGCAGGGCGGCGATTAACAGTCGGCGGGTTATTTGCGCTAGGGGCATCCTTTGGAGCCGATGGCAATATTATCACGAGCGACACAAATTTTCTCCGCATCTTTAGCCGTCGCACTAGCGGCATGATTGATGTGGGCATGGTGACGTTGAAACCGGGTGCTGATTTAGATAGCTTAATCAAGCAGATGCGACGAGATTTGCAAGATCCGTTTGAAGATGTCAAAGTCCTCTCAAAAGCAGAATTTTTAGAGTTTGAGCGGGATTATTGGCGGAGCAGTACGGCGATCGGGTTTATTTTTACCTTGGGGACGGCGATCGGTTTTTTGGTGGGCACGGTGATTGTGTACCAAATTCTCTACACGGACATCACCGATCATCTAGCAGAATATGCCACGCTGAAAGCCATGGGATACCGCAACTTTTACTTGCTGTCGCTGGTATTTCAAGAAGCAGTGATTTTATCGATTTTGGGCTTTATTCCGGGATTTCTACTGTCTTTAGGGCTGTACAATTTGACCCGGAATGCGACCTCGTTACCAATCTACATGACAATAGATCGCGCTATTCTCGTGTTGTGTTTGGCAATGACAATGTGTATCATTTCGGGAGCGATCGCGGTTCGCAAAGTTCAAGATGCCGACCCTGCCGATATCTTTTAGGTATCGATTTTAGTCACCAACCAGTTTTGCGCTTAGGATGCGATCCTCCTTGCAAAACGTACTCATAACGAGTATGATTAAGAGGTTCGGTAAAGCCGTACTCAACTCAAGTAGCCGAAACAATCCAACGTCTTTAAAGGGGATGCTATGACAACCACGTTGCAAGCTTCACAAACAGCCTTAGTCAAAGCGCTCAACCGCAATCAGGCAAATGCGCTAGTTGCCTACCTCAACTACAAGAAATATCACTGGCTTACCTTTGGTCCACTCTTTCGCGATTTGCATCTATTGTTTGAAGAGCAGGGCGGCGAAGTTTTCGCCATGATTGATGAATTGGCAGAACGCAGCCTGATGATTGATGGCGTACCTGTTGCCAATCCTGCTGATTATTTGCCGACGGCTTCAATTCAAGGTTCCACGGCTGAGATGTCGGTGCGAGAAATGATTGAGGAAGCGATCGCCACTCACGAGCAAATCATTAGCGAGATGCATGAAGATGCAGAGGTATCGGCAAATGCCGGAGACATTGGCACCGCAGATCTGTATACCCGACTCGTACAAGTTCATCAAAAGCACCGCTGGTTTTTGAAGGAACTGCTAAAAAAGGGTAATGGTTTAACTGTGTAGATAGTGCAGGTTAGAAAATAACTCAGTACACCTTGGCTAAAATCGGTCTTAGCCAAGGTATACCGATGTTTAGGAATTTTATACAAAATATTTTCTTAAGTGTAGAAAAGGTTAACTGACGATTAGGGTTACGATTAATGTCAATCTAGCTTTGATTAGAAGCCAGTAAATCTAACCTCAAAAGTGAGCGTTACTTTGCTCAAAAATCACGCAAAATTGATCTAATACTCTTTAAAGGAACTTACAAAGATTTATGAGTTCCATTGACCCGATCGCTTGGATGACCCAAGCAGACTACGCAAAAAAACTGCGTCCTCTCCTTCCACCCGAGGCGTTTCTACCCAATCCAGATAAAGTTTGGATTCTGTTGATCAATCTGGCGATCTTGCTTGCAGGGTGGGCGATCGCTGACCATCTTGATCAGTGGCAATGGTATTTTCTCTGGCTCTATTTGCCTTTCACCTTGGTCATGGGAAATAGTGTGATTGTGCTTCTATTTAGCACTCACGATATCGCGCATACCCGCACTATTCCTAATCCTTGGGTTAGGAAAGTCATCAGTATATTGGGTTTAGCTATGCTGTGGATGCCGCCAACCTTATGGAAAGCGGTACATAATCGCGAACATCATGGGAAGACGAATTCTTTGCAAGATCCCGATCGCAATTACTTGCAGTCTCAACCCAACACTTGGGGAAAATGGATTCAGAATGCGTTCGTGCCCTCGGCTGAGGTAAATCCTATCTTATTAACGATTGGGATGGGTCATGCGTGGGGAGTTCATACCTTTCGGAACCTCACTTCAGTGCTGCTGTTTAATGACGGCAAAACTAACTATCCGGTTGTCGCTTTTCAGGTGAGCAATAAGGAGCGGCAGGCGATCGCGCTGGAACTCTTGGGAATTTTAGGGCTTCATCTAAGTTTGCTAACCTATTTGGGGTGGCATCCTGTGAAATTGCTTTTGAGCTATTTTCTGCCCATTTGGATTGGCTATGCTGGCGTGATGTTTTACGTCTACACAAACCATATGGCGTGCCGAATGACGAGCATTAATGATGTTCTGGTGAATAGTTTATCGATTCGTGTGCCCAAACTGTTCGATTTGCTCCATTTAAACTTTTCCTATCACACCGAGCATCATATTTTTCCGGGTCTCAGTTCTGACTACTACCCTATGGTTCAAACCCTGCTGCAAACGCACTATCCAGAGCGGTTTAACTTGCTGGATGCTGGCAAAGCATGGCAAATCATGCTGCAAACCCCTCGACACTATCAAGATGAGACCACTTTCACAGATTGGTCTGGCGAGAAGTCTGTCGCCTGCCCTGCTTTAAATGAAGATCCGTTGGCTGATAATGCACGTTTAGAGGTGACGGCTAGTTGAGGCGCATGTCCGCAAAACTGGCGGCGATCGCGTTGTCTTGATAATCAGGCGATCGCATCTTCATAGAGCGTGACAAGTTCACCGGTAAACCCAATGCTTTCTAGGGTATAAAGTGCGATCGCTTGCCACTTCACCATATCCCTGCAAAACCCAAAGTCCATTTTCTCCCCGCCGAAAGCATTCCACCCGTTGCCGCTTGGCACTCACCAGCACATATTCTTGCAAGCTTTCTAGCTGGCGATAGTCAGCAAATTTATCACCGCGATCGTAGGCTTCTGTCGATTCAGATAGCACTTCCACAATTAGTTTAGGAAATCGCTTGTAAGCGTCTGTTTCCTGATCTTGTGGGTCGCAAGTGAGCATCACATCAGGATAGAAAAAGCGATTGATCGACTCAACCCGCGCTTTCATATCGCTGATGTAAACTCGACAACCAGACCCCCGCAAAAATTGCCGCAGTTCCGCTGCTAAATTGAGCGAGATCGTGACGTTTTCATCCACCGCTCCCGCCATTGCATACACGTCGCCATCTCGATATTCGTGTTTTTCAAGGCGTTCTGCTTCGTGTTTAAGATACTCATCGGGCGTTAGATGGACAAAATCAGGGCTGGCAATCATGGGTTTTCCTAGACGTTGACTCCTGGGCTTCTCCATTTTAGGGTTTATCGAGTGGGGTAAGCGATCGCTGCTTTCCCCTTCTGCTTGCGGCGAAACCACCACATGATAACCCCTGTGACAAATAACATCAGCGGTGACAGACCCACAAACACATAAAGAATGCGAGAAGGTAATCCCCAAAAGGTGCCAAAGTGAAGCGGTATAAAGGCGTTGAGGATGAGATCGCCAAGTGCCGCTCTGCGCTCATCATCTACACGCAACACCTGACCGTTGAATTGATCGATATAAACAGCACCGCCATAAGTACTCCCACCAGGTATTTGTTTGTAAATGCTGAAAGCGGCTTTTGGCTCGTCTGGTAGCGAAATAATTGTGGTTTTGCTGTCAGGCAGAGCAGTGTCCGCTTTTACCAAAACTTCTGTTAATCCCACTGGGGATTTACCCGCGATCGGTTTAGATTCTGGATTAGGTAGCGTTGGTGTCGCAGTCAATGCGTAAATGGCAGGTTGTGTAAACTCATAAAAATTCCAACCTACACCAGTAATAGCTGTCAGTGTTAAGAAAATGACAGCAACGATTCCCGCAACCTTGTGAATATCAAAGCTGACTCGTTTAGGATGAGCCTTCCATTTGATTTTGAAACCATTAATCAGCTTGCGCCAACCTGTCCATAGCACCAATCCACTGATACAGAGGATAAACAAAAGCAAACCAGCAATTCCTACAATCTTAATCCCTATGTTCTCGGCAAATAGCCTGTAATGGAGATTTAGCAGAAAACGGTAGAAGGAGTATCGTTCAGCGCGATCGCCCAAAACAACACCCGTATAAGGATGTACAAAGACTTCATGATCACCATGCAGATATAGATCTGGATTAGCGTCTGGTGCTGTCATCCGAAGTTTATAGGGATGATGATCATCGCTAGGTATATAGAGGTTTATGGCTTGCCAATTAGGATGGGCAGCTTTCGCAGTGTCAAGAACAGTTGCGGGAGCAAGGCGTTCAGCTTGGGGAATAATTACCCCAAACTGCTGTGTATTTAACCAATCACTAATCTCTTCTTCAAAAATCAACAAACTTCCTGTAATACCGATCAGAATGAGTAGCAACCCGATCGCAAGTCCAAGCCAGCGATGTAGGTGAAAAGCAACATTGCGCCATTTGAGAGTTTTCATGACAGAGGCTTTTGGAGATTGCTTAAAACTGATAGGAAATTGTTCCCAACACTGTAAATGGTGTACCGGGAATGACTTGAGTACGGTCTTGTGATCCTTCAAAGTACCGAGTATTAGCAAGATTCTTGAAGTTCAGTGCAACTCTAAATCGATCTCTTTGATAAAAAACAGCGGCATCCAAACGGGTGTAACTGGGGACTTCAAAGCTATTTGCTAAATCGCCTGCGCGATCGCCCACATAAAAGGCTCCGGCTCCAATCCCTAATCCTTTCAAATCACCGTTTTGTAGGGTGTAAGTTGTCCATAGGCTGGCACTATTGCGCGGCACATTGTTAAGTCGATTACCAACGGTTAGCGAGTTATCTTTCGTAATCTGTGCATCGGTGTGGGCGTAGGACGCAATGAGCTTCCAACCCGGAAGAAGCTCCCCCGCAATATCAAACTCAATTCCACGACTGCGTTGTTCTCCAACTTGAACCGAAAAGCCAGGATTATTCACATCCTCAGTGAGGATATTTTTCAGCGTCGTATTGTAAAACGCCAATGTTGACGATAGTCGCCCGTTGAGAAAATCCGTTTTAACTCCAACTTCATAGCCTGTGCCACGTTGAGGATCAAAGGGTTGATTGCTCACACTTCTACCGCCGTTTGGGGTAAAAGATTGGCTGTAGCTGGCATAGAGTGATACCTCCTTAATTGGTTGATAAACAACGCCTACACGCGGGGTAAATGCCTCCGCCTGGTCGGGCGTACCTGCAACATCGGCTGAAGTGAATTTATAGCGGTAGGTATCAAATCTTCCACCCACCAGCAGTTTGAGGTTATCTAGCAAGGTGATTTGATCTTGCACATAGATGCCAAAGGTCTTGGTGACATCATCAAATGGGTCGAAGGCTTCAAATTCACCGAAGGTAAAGTCATAGCTGGGGTTGAAGACATCAATGAACCCGGCTGAACGACCTGCGCCAGAGAAAAAGCTATTTTGACGAGAGAGTTCAAAGCCAACTAGTGCAGTATGTTGGATTGAACCTGTGTTGAATTTGGCAACAAAATCATTTTGCCAGTAGTAAGTTTCATAGTATTGATCGCCAATGAAATCTGATAGCGGGAAGGTGCGATCGTCTTCCGTATCACCGTCGATTTGCAAGGTAGCACCCGGTCCAGTTTCGGTACTGGCGGTATAGCGAAACAGAGACCGGAGCGAGAGATTTGAATTGAATTGATGATTGAGAGTGAGCGATGCTAAAGTTTGGGTGAATTTCTCTTGTTTTGTCGGATCGCCAAGATAACGACCGATCGGAATATTAGGAACTTTATTGTTGCTGAGAACAACCAAGCCCCGATCAACGGGTCGCGCATCGCGTAGATAGGAAACCTCCAGGTTTAAGCTGGTGTTGTCGCCCAGTCGATGAGTGAACGATGGTGCAAAAAGGAAGCGTTCGGTCTGAACGCGATCGCGAAAGCTGCCTGCATTCTCATAGGCAATGTTCAAGCGGTACGCCAAAGTTTTATCTTCTGTCAGCGGACCTCCAAAGTCCAAAGCGGGACGATAAAAATCGTAGCTTCCTGCTGTAAAACTCAGTTCGTAGAAAGGCTCAAACAGTGGCTTTTTGGTGACCCGATTAATGATTCCAGACGGGTCTACTTGTCCAAATAAGATAGAGGCAGGACCTTTTAGCACTTCAATCCGATCAATGTTTGCCAGGTCTTCTTGCGTTCGAGATGAGAAAAAGTCATTGCGAAAACCATTCAAAAAATTATTTGCCGAAAAGCCACGCACGATAAATCTCTCTGAACGATTGCCAGAAGAGGATGCATAAGTTACGCCACTTACATTCCGCACTGTTTCTCTAATGCTGGTTGCGTTTTGATCGCGGATCACCTCGCGGGGAATCACTTGAATCGAAGCAGGAACATCGCGGATCGGAGTATCCGTTCGGGTTGCAGTGCTGGCATTTGGGACGCGGTAGCCTCTTTGTCCTTCGCCCGTCACCACAATTTCTTCATCATCTGCATCATCTTGGTTCAAGGTATAGGCAAGTTCTCCCACCTTCAACACCACTTCAGTTTTCGGCGGCGCTTTGTCTCCTAGCACACTGATGCGAATGCTGGTTGGGTCTAGTTGCGTCACCGTAATATTCGTCACATCTTTGGCGGGATTGGTTGCTGCAAACGGTTGACCATCTGGCAATACCAGCACCGCATTCGGAATGTCGGCAATCAGGTTATTCCCCTCAGTTCTAAATTTGCTGGCATCGATCGCCAACGGCTTACCATCGGCAGTTTCCAGGGTGATGTCGAGACCAGATTCGGTGCGATCGCCTTGCGGTTCGGAACGAACTTCGACCTTTACGCCTGTCACTTGAATGATCGCGGCTTCTACCTGTGCCCTCCACTCTTTTACCGTTTTAGTAGGACGATTGAATTCTCGTATGCGAGTAACGTCTGAACGGGTTGAAGCAATAGCTTGTGCTGAAACTACTGGTGCTCCAAATAACAATGCAACATGAACTAGAAACAGGGAATGAGCAAATTGAGACATGATTGAGCAAGACCTTTGGAATGAGTGTAGAAATAAATTCAGAGGAGCGATCGCATTAGTGCAGGCTTGATTCAGTCTGTGTGGCAGTGGATGACTTCAAGATTTTGAGGAAGTTGAGTGTTTGGCTTTTTGAATTTGCTTCTAGGATTTAGCATTTGTCCTTTGGCTGTGCTGAGTTGCTTCCTTACGGTGAGCAAAGAGCCAACGCCGACGGTTCCATAGGGCAAAGCCAGTGATTAGTAGGACTAGTGGAACAAGTCCAATCAAGAAATATAGAATGCGGGTCAACCCGCCACCATAGTTGCCAACATGCAAGATGTAAGGGGCGCTGAGGAGGCGATCGCCCAAAGAGTCATTTTTCCAACCGCTAGTATGCAAGACTTCACCCGTGTATTGATCTAGCCGCAAGTAGGGATTCTTGTTGAACTCATGCTCGTGAGGCACATCCATCCAAACATTAAAAGTTGCATCAGGCGTTTTTGCCGGGAAGAACTTGAACACTTTGCCCTCTGGCAGGGTAGTTCCAGCTTTTTGCAACAATTCATTAATGCCCATTGGGGCAGCATTGGGGATGATTTTGGAGGTGAATTCTGGTGGTTTTGGCGATCGCGTCAAGCTATACACGGCTGTTTCAAACGGAGTCCAAAACACCATTGCCATCCCTGTCACCGCAATCAGCGACAGTAATGCCACAGATAAAACCCCGATCGCTTTATGCAGATCATAGTTCACCAGTTGCCAGGGAGCTTGCCAGCGAATTTTGAAACCGAAGCGTAGCTGCTTCCAGCCATTCCAGAGCAGTAATCCAGTCATGCCCATGACCAGAAAAACGCCCCCGCAAATTCCAACCAGGTTCATGCCCCAATCGCCTGCAAATAAATGAACGTGCAGATCAATGAGCCAACCTACAATACTCTGCTTCCAGGGAAGAGAACCCAACACTGCTCCACCATACGGATTGACATAGATATTGGTGTACTCATCGTTGGGAGATAGCATCATGACTGTGTATGCCTCATTGGGCGATCGCGGCATCGTGATCCGGTGAGGCTTCAAACTGGGTTGAAATGCCTGAGCAATGTCTACCACTCGTTGCGGTGAAACTTGCTCAGCTTGAGGCGCAACCTGTAATAGCTGAGGGTGAACTAGATGGTCAATTTCATGGGAAAACACCAGTAGGCTTCCTGTCAAACCAATGACCACCAGCAGGATTCCGGTAATGATGCCGATATACCCATGCAAACTTAGAGCCAGACGACGCGGTTTCATGATTAAAACTCCACTGAAACAGTTGCAAGTACACTCAGTGGAGCACCCGGTGTAACCTCAACTCGACTACCAAATGAAGAACCTACATAGTGCTCAACATTAAATAAGTTCCGAACATTCAACTGAACCTTCCAATTGTTACGTCGATAAAATAGCGAAGCATCTGTTCGGAAATAACTGGGTAACTGGAATGTGTTATCTAAATCACCTGAGCGATCTGCAACATAATATAGCCCCAAACCTCCTCCAAACCCTCTCCAACTGCCCGTTTGAATTTCATAGGTCGTCCACAAACTAGCTGTCCATTTGGGGATATTGTCAAGGAAATTTCCTACAGGCAGCACATTATCTTCTGTAATGCGGGCATCGATATAAGACGTAGATGCAATGACATTCCACCCAGGAGTAATTTCACCCAACACATCAAACTCGATGCCCTTACTCGTCACTTCCCCAGTTTGAATTTGAAACAATCCAGAGGGATCACTAGGATCAGCCGTTGTAACGTTTTGTTTGGTCAGGTAATAACCCGCTAGAGTTGCAATCAGTTTGGGTGAAAGTTGTGCTTTGACTCCAATCTCAAACTGCTCTCCAGTTTCCGGTTTAAACGTAGAATTGTCTGCATTTCGAGAAATTCCAAACGAAGGATTAAAGGAGCGACTATAGGAGCCATACACAGAGAGCGATTTTATAGGTTGGTAGACAATACCAAAGCGTGGAGTAACATCACTATCTAATTGTTCAAATTCTTCCTTCGGATCGGGTAAAAATTGGGTACTTCGCTGTTGCTTAAAGGTGTCGTATCGAACGCCTAAGAGTAATTTGAGATTGGGTAGTAATGAAATTTGGTCTTGCAAGTAAATACCAGTGGTGTAGGTTGTGTCATCCCGGAAGAATTCAGGTTCCTTGGGATAGCGCAGTCTGGCATACACAGGATTGAAAATATTGATGGATGGATACTCATTACTGAATCGAAATTCAGGTTTTTCAAGAGTTCGGCTGCGCTCAAAACCTACTAGCAGTTGATGTTGAATTGAACCCGTAGAAAATTTCCCAATCAGGTTGGTATCGGTGAAAAGATTTTCGTAATATCCACCTGCCCAATACTCTGTTCGAGTTAGGTCTCCTGTTAGTTCATCCAATTGATTCTGTTGGGGACCGTAGCGATCGGGATTTTGGCGTTGAAACCGAAAGTTATGCCGCAGTGACCAGTTATCACTAAAGCGATGGCTCAATACGTAACCAACACTCAACTCCTCTCTGCTGACATTACTGAATGGTTCGTTGAGGAAGCGTCCAATGGGAATATTTGCGGGTCGTTTGCCGATCGCCACTAAACCTGTATCGTAAGTCGAGGAATCATGAATATACTCGGCATCAACCGTGAGCGTGGTGTTTGGACTCAGTTTCAGTGCCAGGGATGGGGATAGGAAAAACCGCTTCTTCTCGGCAAAATCTCGAAAGCTATCTGCCGTTCGATAAGACGCATTCAAGCGATATAGGATTGTTTTTTCCTCATCCAAGGGTCCTGAGAGGTCGATCGCGCCCTCATAGGTATTGAAATTGCCAGCACTGAATTGCCCGAAGTAGTAAGGGTTTGATAGGGGTTGCTTGGTCACCAAGTTGACGATACCACCGGGTTCTACCTGCCCAAATAGGATCGATGCAGGTCCCTTTAACACCTCAATGCGCTCTAAATTTGTCAGGTCTGGCGAACCAAAGGTAAAGGTTCGCACTCCATCCCGAAAGAAGCTACCCTGAAACGTCGAAACCTGAAACCCACGCAGGAAAATCAAATCTTCGTAGCCCTGATACTGCCCTAAATTGCTAACTCCACTCACGTTTTGAATTGCATCTCCAACGCGAGTGACCCGCTGATCCTGCAAAACCTGACGGGGAACGATTTGAACAGAGCCGGGAATATCCAGAATTGGCGTGTCGGTTTTCGTTGCCGTAGAGCTACTTGGTGCAAAGTAACCTGGTTGTCCTGCCCCTGTAATCACCAATTCATCCTCTTCCGCGCCACTATCAGGACTGAGGCTATACGCCAATCCTCCAGTTTTCAGCGTCACTTGAGTTTTGGGTACTGCTTGAGTTCCCACCACGCTGATGCGAATACTAGTTGCATCTTGTTGCGTCACCGAGATGTTAGTCACATCTTTAGCAGGATTGGTTGCTGCAAACGGTTGACTGCTTGGTAACGCCAACACTGCATTGGGGATGTTGGCAATCAGGGTGTTTCCTTCCGTCCTAAATTTGCTGGCATCGATCGCTAACGGTTTGCCATCCTGCGTTTCTAAAACGATTTCTAATCCAGTTTTTGTTTGATTCAGCTTGACTCCAACCACTTGAATTGGAGACTCGCTTTTCGTGTCTTCAACCTGCGCCAACCATTCTTTCACCGTCTTAGCAGGATGATTCTCCTTGAGAAATGCAGCGCGTTTTTTTACTGGCATAGTCTCTGCTACAACAGGCAGAGAAACGCTGGCTGAAAACAGGCTTGCGATTAAACTCAACACACTCAACTGCAAAAATTTCACAAAAATCTCCTCACACTCAAACAGAAAAAAGCAAAAAACTTCTATCGTCCTAGCAAAAATCTTGCAGGACAAATCAAATGAAAAAACTATAAATATTTTTATACTTAAGAGTATCTCTCATTAGTGATCTCAAAAAATAATATGTTTAGTAGCCAAAGTCAATCTTCATCTAAACAAGCATGGACTTTGGGGGCAGATTAAACCCCTTTTAGTGGCTGTTTGCAGGTGCTTCCATTTAGTTTGCCTCCAGCTATGGCTTCAGACTTATTGAAAATTCTTCTAGAAATCTATTGTTAAAGTTGATTATATTTATCAGTAGTTTTAGACTAACTTGTACAGAGATGGCGATCGCGTCAAAGCAGTTTACTTACTTAGACCACTTGCTCTTTATTCTCATTAAGCTTTATAGTGCTGTTGGAATATGAAATGACCGCAACTGACCGCAACTTTTTTTTCGTAACAGTTTTCAATACATTGCCATGTCTAAATTCATCGACATTCTGATCTCAGGTGGGGTTGTGATGATTCCCCTGATTTTCCTCTCCATAACGGTCTTGGCACTAGCGATCGAGCGTTCTCTTTTTTGGCGGAAAATTAAGAAAGAGCAGAAACGAGTAGCTCGAAAAGCGCTGCAACTGTATCAGGAAGACCCGGTGCTAGCAGAGGAAGCGCTTAACAAGCAAATTGACCTACCGATCGCACGTGTATTTTTGGAAGCCCTTTCGATTCCGAATGCCACACCGACTGAATTTCGGCTAGCGCTCGATGCGGGAACCCAAACCGAAATACCGAGCCTCAAGCGTTTTAACAATGTGTTTGAAACGACCGTTGGCTTAGCTCCACTGCTGGGATTGTTGGGAACGGTTACTGGCTTAATTCAATCGTTTGGGTCACTGACATTGGGTGAAGTCGGCGGCTCCAAGACCTTGGGGGTGACCGCTGGAATTAGTGAAGCCTTGGTTTCAACGGCTGCTGGTTTGATTGTGGCGGTCGTAGCCCTCATTGCCGCCAATATTTTTAGGTCGTTTTATGCTCAGCAACTAGCATACATTGATGAGTCTTGTACTCAGTTAGAACTCCTGCACCTGAGATCGCAGCGAGAGGTTGTCCATGTCTAAACGTCGTCGCTTTGATCCTGATTTGTTGGATCAACCGCTTGAAATTAAAAACGTCTTGCCTTTATTAGATGTGATGTTTGCGTTACTCACGTTTTTCATCATGTCTACTCTGTTTCTGACTCGCACTGAGGGGTTGCCAGTTAATTTACCTCAAGCGAAATCTGCCACTGAACAGAAAACCCCTTCCCGCGCCACGATTACGGTGAATGAGAAGACTGAGGTGTTTTTGAATAAGCAAAAAATCGGTATTGAAGATGTGGGCGATCGCGTTCAGCAACTCATAGAACCGAATCAAAACCTAGTTGTGGTTTTAAACGCCGATCGCACAGTGGAGCATGGCGAAGTGGTTTTAATTATGGATCAACTGCGTCAAATTCCTGGCGTAAAAATGGCAATCTCAACGAAACGGATTTAATATAAAAATCTGCTTTTTCTATTAGTCTGAAGATGATAAGAATCTAGTAAAAAACTAATTTTCATCATAAGCTGTTGTTTGCTAAAAACTCTCTCACCCGCTATTGAACAACTTGTATTATGGGCACCTTAGAAATCACCACTGCACAGCGGGAAAAAGAACGGAAGTTGTTGTTCAAATTCGTGTTGCTTAGCTTACTGGGGTCGGCGATGCTACACGCGATCGCGATGGCAGTTCCCACTCCCGGCATTTGGCGACAGGCAGAAGCCGAAGACGACGAAATGGAAGTCGTGATTGAGAATGTCGAAGAGCCGCCCAAAATAGAAGAACCCGAAGAAATTGTGAAAGAGCCGGAGCCAGAGATTGCACCGGAACCCCAAGAGGTCGCTTTTGCGCCAGATATTGCACCGCCGCCGCTCGCCCCGGATACTCAGGCTCCCCTAGCGCCCGGTGAAGATGCCCCCAGCAATCAACCGCCTGCCCCAAATAGTGACCCAACCTCTCCCCTCACTAGCACCACCGGAGATACGGCGGTTGCTACCGGGGGCGGACCTATCACCAACCCTGACGGGACAGGCGACGGGTTTGGGTTTGCTAAGATGCCCACGGGGTTCAATCCATTCGGGAAACCGGATGGGGATACTAAAGGAGTTCCGGGCGGAAAACCAGGTGGTACGACCGGTGGCACAGGCACACAATCCACTTCAGCGCGCCCCACCTCTCCCCCACCGATCGCGCCAGTCAGCAAGCCAAAGTTAACGTGTTTAGAATGCCCTAAACCAAAATATCGAGGTGCTGAAGGCGATCCAAAAGTGACTTACGATATTGCCCCAGACGGCAGAGTAATCAATGTGCGCTTGCGGAAATCGAGTGGCAATGCAGACACCGATCGCGAAACCTTGGAAACAATGGGTAAATGGCGGTTTGATCCTAAAACCGTGCCCGAAGGTGGACGCAGCAATGTCCGGGTCAGAGTCACTTTTGAAGAAGAAGGATCGTCTTTTCAGCGCCAAAATGAGCAGCGGCGACGAGAATCAGAGCGGCAACGAGTCGCTGAAGATGAACGGCAACGGCGCGAAGCAGAACGAAAAGCTCCGGCACCCGCAGCGGCGATCGACCCTCCTGCTAAACCTGCGCTTGCCCCCGTCGTGGCTCCTGAACCTGTCGCTCCTGAACCTGTCGCTCCTGCGCCTGTCGCTCCTCCGCCCCCTGCCGCCTATGAGCCACCGCCAGCACCCGCCTACGAACCTCCCCCCGAACCCGTTTACGAGCCACCTCCGGCACCAGTATATGAGCCACCGCCAGAGCCAGTATATGAGCCACCGCCTGCCCCTGAGCCTATAGCGCCCCCTCCTGCCGCTTCAGGCGAATAGTGATGCTATGACATTTCAACTTAATAAAGGAACTGCACATCAACAGCCTTTTATCCAAAATCGCGTCTTGCTGACTGTGGGCTTTTTGCTGGCTGGTTTGCTGCTGACGGTGGGCATATCTCTCTGTCAGGGCACCATTCCCATGAGCCTGACTCAACTGTGGCAAGCCTTTCTGCATCAAGGTGATCCGCTTTATCAAACGGTGATTTGGGAATTACGTTTACCCCGCATTCTGGCGGCATTGGTGGTCGGTGCCGCTTTGGGCATGTCGGGAGCGTTGTTGCAGGGAATGCTGCGAAATGGATTGGCAGACCCGTTTGTGTTGGGCATTTCCTCTGGAGCAGGTTTAGTGGCAACCCTGTTGTTTGCCATTGGAGGGTTGCAAAGCTGGGTGCCTGTTGCTGCTTGGGTTGGGGCAATGTTGACAGCGGCGATCGTCTATCTATTGGGGTTCACTCGTACAGGCATCGCCATTGAACGACTGCTGTTAGCTGGGATTGCGGTCAGTTCCCTATTAGGAGCCTTCCAAGCGGTTTTGCTGCTCATGACCGAAGAAGGACGAGTGCAATCGGTATTGAATTGGCTACTAGGCAGTTTGAACGGGCGGGGTTGGAACGAAGTATTAATGGTGGCTCCTTATATTGCGATCGCGCTGCTCGGTGGCTGTCTCCTTGCCCGGACTCTCAACGTGATGAATTTGGGCGATGAAATGGCGACGGGGTTAGGGATCTCCCTAGGGCGATCGCGGTTGCTGATTGGGGCGATCGCCAGCCTACTCGCCGCCAGTGCCGTCAGCATTTCTGGACTGATCGGTTTTGTCGGCTTAGTCGTTCCCCATGGCATTCGATTATTGATTGGCAACGATTACCGCTGGGTGCTGCCGCTGTCTGCCTTGGGTGGCGCTTGGGTGCTGACCTTTGCCGATTGGCTAGCACGGATTGGGGCGATCGAACTGCCCGTAGGAGCCGTCACCGCCATCTTGGGTTCTCCCCTATTCATTCTGTTAATTTACCGTCGTCGCCAGTAGAAAAGTAAAGTCATGACATCGCCCACTACCGCAGCGCTGCTAGAAATTCAGGGAGTCGTAGGAGGCTATCACGCTCAGCCTGTTGTCACGGATATTTACTTTGCACTTCAACCGGGGGAGTGGCTTAGTTTGGTGGGGGCAAATGGGTCTGGAAAATCGACCTTGTTAAAGCTGGTTAGTCGAGTGTTGTTGCCGCAAAAAGGCGTTGTGTTGTTAGATGGCACGGCGATTCATACTCAATCTGCCCAAGCAGTAGCCCAGCAAATGGCACTATTACCTCAGCAACAAACCATTCCGGCGGGGCTAACGGTGCAGCAGTTAGTTAGCTTAGGGCGATCGCCCCATCAACCCTGGTGGCAATGGGATCTCACTGAAGTGGATCAGCAGTATGTGACCACCGCGATCGCAGAAGTGCAGCTAGAGGATTTTCGCGATCGCCCCGTTGAGCAACTCTCTGGCGGTGAACGGCAACGGGCGTTTTTGGCATTGGCACTGGCGCAAAATCCTAGAGTGTTGCTATTGGATGAACCGACTACTTATTTAGATGTCCGCTATCAATTGGAACTATTGGAACTGCTCAAACGGTTGAATCAAACGCAGAGACTTTCCATCATTACAGTGCTGCATGATGTCAATTTGGCAATTCGCTATAGCGATCGCATCGCCATGTTGCATCAGGGTTGTTTGTGGGCGATTGGCACTCCGTCTGAGGTAATTACACCCCCCAACCTACGTCAAGTGTTTGAGATTGAAGCAACTTTACTACAAACCCCAGTAGGTTTGCAGATCTGTCCATTTCTTTAACGAATTCTTTAACGAAGATTCTCAACCATTGGGGCATTGCTGATTGCAGCTATGATTTCCCTCATCCTCAACCCTTCTCCCCAAGGAGAAGGGAGCTAGAAATCTTATTCCCTCGCCCGTTGGGAGAGGGCTAGGGTGAGGGCAAATTTAGGCGTTCATAGATCATTCAGCAACGCCGATTCTCAACCATTGGAACCTAAAGTTTTACTTCCAATTAACTTGACATTTACTCTCAATTAATTGAGAATCTATTTCAATAGACTTTCGGTGCTAATCAATTGTATAAACTGTTAGCATCTTTGCCACATCGCATGCAAAAGGGTATTTTAAGCTAGCTTTGGGACAGTGCTAGGACTGTATCTGTAATACAGTCCCCCAGTTTTTCATGTTTTGCTATGAGGATTATTGTGAATTATTTGTACTTTAGCTATATCTTTTTGATTATTAGTTTCATTTGTAGTTTATCGATTCAGCCAGGGCGATCGCAAGAATTTGCGTCGGGACAACCCACGACCCAAAGCAGCGACGATAATTCATCTTCATACAAGCTTGAGGAGGCATCCCCGCAACACCCTCAATCCCCTGATGCCGCCTCTTCCTCCCCAGCGATCGCTCAGCGCTTGAGAGAGTTTCAGCCTGCACTCACTCGCGCCCAGTGGCTTGTACAGACTCCTGCATCCCCAACACAAACACCAGACCCGATCCAATCAGTAGACAGCGATGAAGATGAAGACGAAGACGAAATTACCGTAACTGGAACCCGCACCCCGCGTCCCGTCCGACTTTCTCCGGCTGGCATTTCAGTGATTGATGAGCAGGACATCGATCGCTTTTTGATGCAAGACCTGCGCGATTTATTCAAATATGAGCCAAATGTTTCTGTGGGTAATAATCGTCGCTATGGGCTGCAAGATATTACCATTCGCGGCATTGGCGGCAATCGCGTTTTGCTGCAAGTGGATGGTATTCGCTTACCGGGACAGTTTCAATTTGGTACGCCCTCCATTGGTCGCGATTATGTAGATTTGGACGCACTCCAGCGCGTGGAAGTGATTCGCGGTCCCGCTTCGGCACTCTATGGCAGTGATGCGCTCGGCGGTGTGGTCACGTTTAAAACGCTTGATCCTGCTGAGGTGCTAGAGCGGTTTGGTCGGCAGGATGCGCTGACAACGTTCTCGACGCAGTATGACACCAGCGATCGCAGTTGGGTCAACACTGCTGCGATCGCCTTTCGCGTGGGCGCATTTGAAGGGTTATTTGGCTATACACGGCGCGATGGCAACGAGGCAAGAGTGCCAACAGATAACGAGTTTGTAGATTCGCGCACCAACAGCCGCAACAACTATTTGATTAAGCTGAACTACAACCTTAGCACCACGAGTAAATTCACATTTGGCACCGAAATTTATCGGAATGAAGATGACTTTAGAGTGGCGGATATCATTGCCAATGACTTAATCGGGCCGGTTGGTTTTCGCGGTCAGGATGAATCCTTAGAAAACAAAACTCGCCGCGATCGCGTTAGCCTCGGTTACACCTTTAATGATCCGAAAAGCACAGGATTTTTATCCGCAGCACGGGTGCAAGTTTACTTTCAAAATGCTCAGGTGGAAGAAGAACGCATCCAGGATTTTGTGCGAACGGGAGCAGGCAACGATCGCCGTCGAGTCCGAAATTTGACCAATGAATTTAGCGATCGCGTATTTGGCGGCGAGATTCAGCTACAAAGCAGCTTTCGCTTCAGTGATAGCATCCTCAACAAGCTCACCTACGGCATTGATGTTTCCTCCACCCACAACGATCGCACCCGCGACGGCATCGAAACGCAATTCAACGCCGCCGGAAGCGTATTACGCACCACCAGTGCGATCGGTGCCGATAACTTTCCCGTTAAAGACTTTCCCGACTCCACCACCACCCGTTTAGGCATCTACGCTCAAAACGAAATCGAATTTGCCAATACCTTCATTCTGATTCCCGGCATTCGCTTCGATTACTACAGCCTCAAAACTTCACCCGATGACATCTACGCGCGGAATGTGGGTGCCGTTGCCGCCGATCTAACCGCATCAGCCGTCTCGCCCAACTTGGGTCTCGTCTGGCGCGTCACGCCGGAAGTTTCCCTCACCGGACGCTATGCACGCGGCTTTCGGGCACCGCTGTATAGCGAAATCAACGCTGGATTTACCAACCTAACTAGCCCAACTTTTCGCTATAAAACTCTTTCTAATCCCGACCTAGAACCCGAAAACAGCGACACTTTTGAACTGGGCGTGCGCGGTGGGTTTCGTCAAGTCAACTTCAGCGTCACAGGCTTCTACAACAATTACAAAAACTTTATCGAAACCTTTGCGCCTGCTGGAACCGATTTCGCGATCGTGCCCGGTCGCCCAGTGCAGCTATTTCAATCCCAAAATGTGGGTAAAGCTAGAACCTACGGCTTTGAATTGAGCGGTGAATATCGCTTTAGCCCAGAGAACCACGGCTTTAGCATTCTGACGGCGATCGGCTACACGATTGGAGATGATTTGACTCGAAATCAGCCATTGGAAAGCGTCGATCCATTTAAGGCAGTGGTAGGTTTGCGATATCGTGCGCCTGCAAATCAGTGGGGAGCCGAACTCGCCGCCACGTTTGTGGGCACCCCCCGCACCCGCGATTCGTTCCACGATCCCAACGGGAATCGTGCCTCTGGTCTCTATCAACCGGAAGGCTATGCCACTGTCGATTTAGTCAGCTATTACAACTTCACGCCGCTGATTAGCCTCAACGTCGGACTGTTTAACCTGTTCAATACCCAATATTTTCAATATTCCGATGTGCGATCGCTACTCGACACCCCCGAACCCCGCGACATCGGGCGCTATGCCCAACCTGGCTTGGGCTTTCGCGTGGGTTTAACTTGGCGATTTTAACGTTAGTTTCAAGCTTTATATTAGGACTTAAAAAATGCGTGTAAATCTGAAACAGATAGTGGCGATCGCCCTAATGGTTGCATCTTTAAGCGGCTGTGCAGCCCCCTCAGTCCAAACACCGTCTACCTCCGCATTGCCCACAGCCAGCCAACCCTCGCCTGCCGCCGCTAACCGAGTGGTTGCTCTCACTTCCCTCTCCGCCGATATTCTTCAGCGGCTCGACAAAACTAAACTGGTGGGAATGCCCGGTAGTCGTCTGCTTAACAGCAATCCGGCATTCAGCCAAGTCACCAAAGTCAGCGAGGGGCGCGTTCAACCCAACCTGGAAAAGATTGTGGCACTCAAACCCGATTTGGTCGTGGGTGCAAAAGGATTTCATGATCAAACGATGACCAAACTTGAGGGCATGGGCATTCGTACTTTGCTAGTTGACGTGAATAGCTGGAGCGCGTTGGAAGACCTGACTAAAACCCTGGCAACTGCCATTCAAGCTGATCCAACGGCACTGTTAGCCTCCTATAAAACCTTTATCGACCCGACTGACCAACCATCATCGACACTGGTGTTAGTCAGTCGGCAACCGTTGCTAGCTCCCAATAAAACCAGTTGGACGGGCGATTTATTAACCCAATTTCAGGCAAAAAATCTAGTAGCAGATCTCCAAGGCAGCAGTTCCTTTAGCGGCTATGTCACTCTTTCGCCCGAAAAAGTTTTGCAGAGTAACCCCGATATTCTGCTTGTAGTAGATACCGGGCAGGGCGAAGTGGAAAAAATGAAAACCGAACCCTTTTGGAACAAATTGAAGGCAACTCAAGGCGATCGCGTTTACGTGTTTGACTATTATGGCTTAGTCAATCCCGGCAGCATTGATGCCATTCAAGCAGCCTGCAAAAAACTCAAGCAAGCCCTCGATCGCCCTACCTAAACCACAACCGCATTCAGGACTACGTAATACTAGCGACTACAAGTGAAGGGCAAAGGTGGTCCAGCCTTGGTTGCTTTCAACGTGAATCGAGCCGCCTAGTACAGCCACAAGTCGCTGTACTAACGCCAATCCTAAGCCTGTGCCGCCTTGCCGCCAGCGATCGCCATTGGGCACCCGATAAAATTTGTCAAAAATTCGTGCTAACTCTGTCGCTGGAATTTCTACTTGATTTTGTACTGAAAAGGCAATCTGAGCGCCGCGATCGCCAGATGGGTTCTCTAAGTGCTTTACGCTCAAAATTACCTCGCCGTTGGGAGGCGTATATTTACAAGCATTATTCAGCAGTTCAGCCAACACCCGTTCTAAGGTGGGCTGGTCAGCGATGATCGGTGGCAGGTTGGCTGGAATGCAAACTTGCAAATTTTGTTTGCGATCGTGTGTTCGCGATCGAAAGGGTTCTACTAAATGAGCCAGACACTCTTGCAGATTTATTTCTACTGGATTAAGCGAATAGGCAGCCGCTTCTAGCCGTTGCAGGTCGAGCAAGTCATTAATTAACTCAATTTCTCGAATGCACTCAGATTGCAAAATATCTAAATATTGCTTTTGGCGTTCCGGGCTGGTCATGGTTTTCAACATGTGGATCGCCATCTTCATGTTAGACATGGGAGTCCGCAGTTCATGGGACACGGTGCTGAGAAAGTCGTCTTTTAGCTGGTTAAGCTCCTCCAATGCGGCAACCTGTGCGTGAGTTGCTTGATAGAGGCGGGCTTGACGAATCGCGATCGCGCATTGATTGGCGACCTGCTGCACCAACCGAATCTCTAAATCTGTAAAAAACTCATCTGCCCGTCTAAACAGCCACAAATCGCCCATGACGCTTTGGTCATCCACAATAGGACAGACAAAAGCGGCATGGATTCCCGCCAAGGGGCGCATCCCGATATCGCGAATGCGGCAAAACTGAAAGTATTGGGTTTGCAAAAGCTGATCATACAGATGGGCATGATCTGCCATCTCCACGGTGCAACCTTTGGCGGCTGGAACGTCATAGCGAATATATTCATAGCGAATGGTCGAAGTGCCTTGCTTTAGATCATAAATACCCGCATCACACCCCGCAGTTCCTAACCCTAAAACTAGCTCTTGAACAGCATTTTGAAGAATTTGATCTTCGTCTAAACTATCACGTACTGAGTCTGTAATTCGCTTGAGCAGGGCTTCATAGGTCAAAGCTTGCTGAAGTTGAGTCGTCCGTTCTCGCACTTGTTCTTCTAAGTTGGCGTTGAGTTGACGCACTTGGCGGTAAAGCTCGGACTGTTGAATGGCGATCGCCACCTGAATCGCCAGTTGCTCCAATAGCCCGATTTCATAGGCTGCCCAGAACCGCGTCGCACTACACTGATGGGCAACGAGCGTTCCCCACAGTTCATTTCCATGCAAAATTGGCACCGCCAAAAAAGATTGAATCTGCCACTGTGCCATAAACGCTTGCAGTTCGGGAGACTGCTGTTGTTGATCATCCACAACAATATGCTGTCCCTGGCGATAGGTCAGATGGCGCTGCCCAAAAGAGGTGTCATTTACGGTTAAACCCAAGAGAGACGGATAGTTGGGCTGCACTGATTCGGCGGTGACAATGCGATCGCCGCTGGCAAGACTGCGATAAATCACGACCCGATCTGCCATTAAAAATTGGCGCACCTCCAAAACCGTGGTGTTCAAAATTTCTTTTAGGTTCAACGATTGACGAATTCGATGGGAAATACTGGCTGATAACTGCGCCAATCCTGCCATTAATCGTTCTCGTTCTGCCTGTTGCAACAGGGCTGCTTCCGCCAATTTGCGTTCACTAATATCTCGTGTAAAGCAGTGATGCCCAATCAGTTGGTCGTACCAATCATAGGCAGCTACCATTACGACTTCTTTGTAAAAGTTCGAGCCATCTTTACGAATTGCCCGCAACTCTGCCTCAGCTTTGCCATGCAGCAGCATGTGCTGGTAGCTTGCCTCTGCGATCGCCACATCGTCTGCATAGATTGTGTCCTGCCAAGCCATGCCAATCATTTCTGCCTGCTCATAGCCCAATGACTCAGCGTAAGCCCGGTTCAGCGCAATGTAGTGTCCTTTCGTATCTAAACGAGCGATCCCTTCCACGGCATTTCCAAGCGCCGTACTCATTTCTAAAAGTTCAGCTTGGGCGTGTCGCCGCTCAGTCACATCGACTAAAAATAGAGACAATCCATCTGCCGTGGGAAAAACACGCACCTCAAACCAAGTTCGCAGGAAGGGATAAAACTCTTCAAAGCTGACTGGAATTTTTTGGGAAAGCGCTTTGTTGCATTCTTGATCTAGAGTTGAGCCAATAAAATCGGGGAACGTTTCCCAAAGATTTTGACCTAATAATTCTTCTCGCGATCGCTGAATCAGTTGTGCCGCTTGATGATTCAGGTAGGTAAAGCACCAGTTTTTATCTAGAGAAACAAATGCATCTGTGACGCTTTCGAGAATAATAGCAATCTGCCGATTTGCTCCTCGTAGGGCTTCTTCTACCCGATTGCGTTCGGTAATATCATGACAATTAACCACTACTCCCCGAATGGCAGGATCGTCCAATAAGCTAGTCGCAACGGCTTCAAAAGTCCGCCAACAGCCATTTCGATGGCGCACCCGATATTCGATCGCAGATTGTGCAACGTGGGGATTTTGTACTGCATTTTGCAACACTTCTATCACTACCGCCACATCATCAGGATGAACTAATTCAGTTGCAGATTTTCCACTGACATCTTCTAAGCGATAGCCCAAAACACGCTCTGCGGAAGGACTAGAGTAGCGAAAAACACCCGTTTCATCCAAGATCACAATGATGTCAGTGGCATTTTCAATCAATGAACGAAAGCGGCGATCGCTCTCTTCTAGATTAATGTCCGCTAGTTCGCGTTCCAACTTATTCACCTCTACCATCCGTTGTTAGCGACTACCCACGTTAATCAATCTTCAACCGTCCGCTCAAAAGCCCCAAAGTTGAGATCAATACCCCAACCATAGATACAACCCAGATTTTCCATAGTGGAACTGATCATTCTATGACGTAACCGTATTTCTGCTGAGCGCTCAGAAGTTTTTCGGACTAATCTTCTCTAACCGTAGAAATAACTGAAGCTTTGATCATAAATCACATTCTATAAAACCTGTAGGATTGGGCAAAGGGTTAAGACAAAGTAACGTCTTCATAGGAAGTCGGCATCTGCTGCCAATATTGCCACGCCGCATAAGCAAGGGTGACAATGCCCGTCACAATGGATGTTTCATCAACAGCAAATTGAGGATGATGTAACGGGTAATTGTGGCGATCGCGAAACCCAACCCCTAGCCGAAACATGCTCCCCGGTGCATGTTGCAGATACATCGAAAAATCTTCTGCACCCAACGATGGTTCCTGAATCATCACAATGCCGCCATCACCCCAAGCTTCTCTCGCCGCCGACTCCAGCAATTGGGTCAACGCCAGATCATTTTGCACCGAAGGCACCCCCCGCTGATAGTTCACCTCATAGCGGGCACCGTAGGGCTGACAAACCCCCGCCACAATCCGCTCAATCCAGTCTGGCAAAGCCGCGCTCGTTTCTGGATGCAGCGATCGCACCGTGCCCAGTAGTTTCACCTGATCCGCAATCACATTCGGTGCCCGCCCGCCGCTAATTTGCCCGATCGTCAGCACCACAGGACGCAGGGGATTTTGGGTACGGCTAATTGCCTGCTGCACCGTGGTGATCACCTGGGAAGCAATCCAAATGGCATCTACCGCCTCATGGGGACGCGCCCCATGTCCCGACTCGCCCAAAATCGTAATCTCCAAATCATCTGCCGCCGCCGTCAATGCCCCGTAGCGAATGCCCACCATTCCCGCCTGAATGGACGGAAACACATGCACAGACAATACGCCTGCTACGTCTTTCATTGCCCCATCGTTGATCATCCAGTTTGCACCCTGCGCCACTTCTTCCGCAGGCTGAAACAAAAATCGCACGTTTCCCGGCAACGGTTTTCCCAGTTGGGCGAGAACCATCGCCGTTCCCAATCCCACAGTGGTATGAACATCATGTCCACAGGCGTGCATCACCCCCAATTGCCGGGAAGCAAACTCTAGACCCGTGCGCTCATGAATCGGCAGTGCATCCATATCCGTCCGAATCGCCAGCGATCGCGCACTCCTGTTCTCACCGCGCAATTCTCCAATCACTCCAACTTTACCGACCCCTTCTTTCACCTGTAACCCGCAGGAGGAAAGCACTCCAGCGACATAAGCGGCAGTTTGATGCTCTTGACCACTCAGTTCTGGATGACTGTGTAAATGGCGACGAATTTCAATAAATCGAGGAGCTAAATTTGCAGCAATATCCTTAATTTGAGTCAGCATGAGGCGATGTGTTGTGCTTTACCCTCATGATACGAGGTGCAACAAGAAAGGGCGAGGGGCGAGGGGCAAGGGGGAAATGTGGACAGGGACTGGATAGATAGTAGATAGTAAACAGGGCATCCATTCGATGCACTACCTCATAGACTCAAAAAACATAGAGGTGTCAGTCAATCAGCCCTCGCTCCTGCCCTCTCGCCCCTCGCCTATGCCTATCTCGCCTATGCCTATCAAAGACAAAAACTGGTTCCAGACGGCATTTCAGCTTAAAGGCTCTGTCATTCCATCGATTTTGGGACGCACTATTATTTGTGGTTTGTTTGGAGTCTTGATCTCTGTTTTTGCCTACTTTAAGCATCCCGTAGCGCTGCCAACCCTTGCCAGTTTAATTCCTAATATTGTGTTGGGGTTGCTGCTGGTCTTTCGGACAAACACGGCGTATGAGCGATTTTGGGAGGGGCGAAAATTGTGGGGATCAATTGTGAATACAACTCGCAACTTGGCTCGTCACATTTGGATTGTGGTGCCGGTAAAACAGCCAGAAGAGCGAGATGATAAAATTGCGGCGTTGAAGTTGCTGGTAGCGTTTGCGATCGCCACAAAGCAGCACCTCCGACAGGAACCGCTGGGTGCAGAAGCGGAAAAATTGATCCCGCCTGACAAATTTCGCAAGCTGCAAACAATGAATCATCCACCGCTAGAAATCGCCTTTTGGATTGGAGACTATTTGCAGCATCAATATAGCCATCAACAGTTTGATAGCTACCAACTGATGGCGATGCAGAACTTGCTCAATGGCTTAGTAGACTATTTGGGTGGCTGTGAGCGAATTTTGAAAACACCCATGCCAATAGCATATTCGATTCATCTCAAACAGTTGCTATTGCTCTACTGTTTGTCCTTACCCTTTCAAACCGTGGGTCAATTAGGCTGGTGGACTGGGGCTGTGGTCGCGCTGATTAGCTTTACGCTATTTGGCATTGAGGAAATTGGCATCGAAATTGAAAACCCATTTGGGCATGATGCAAACGATTTGCCGCTTGATACAATCTGCGCCACAATGCTTCGCAACATTGAGGACTTAATGACGCTAACTCCAGGAATGGAAAGGAGATTTGAGGAGAGTTTAGGAGACACAGACCTTCCGCTTGTCGGTTTGAACAATACTCCTGTTTAAGCTGATCCTGGTTCAGAAATTGGCAAGCAATGATTTAGAAGATGGCGCTTTCTGTAGGAATAGCTTCACGACTTGGAGTAACGGGAAAATGCTGAGCAATCATTTGGGGAATTTCTTTTGCGGTAAAGCGACTGTAGCGAGTTTTGTCAGGCATAACCAAGTTTGGACCTGCTTTACACTGTTTCATGCAGCCCGTCCCCTTTACTGTCACTTGATCCTGCAAACCGCGATCGCTCAAAGTTGCTTGTAGTGCTTGACAAACCGCTTTTCCACCCCGCTTCATGCAGTCTGACTTTTGACACATGAGAATCGTTTCCGAACGCTGTGCCTTTGGTTTCCCAGCCCCATTCCCAGCCATATTGGTTGCAGGGAGCGATATCTCAGGGCTTGCCATCGTTGGTTTGCTGCCTTGTCCAAGAGCCACCTGTTTAATTAAAAACGCTTTGTATTTAACGTCTCCAGTTGCTAAATCAACCGATCGCTCTCCAAATACTCTAATCCAGTTTCCTGGAGCTAGCACACCTGTTACGGAAGCTCTTGACTCCTTGGAAAGTTTAATGCAAAGCTCACCCTCCGCAGTTGCCACCGATAAATACTTAATCTTGTAACCCTCTTCCAAAATAAAGCTGAGGAAGCGTCCTTCAAGACTAAATGTAGAGATCTGCTTATTTTTTTTGCTCATGATGATTTAAGTGGCAAGGGCGATAGGCGAAAAGTCAAGTAGCGTAGACTAATTAGCAATTAGCGTCTAAACATCTTTCTAGCCAGTCTACAAGCTCTAGACGGGATGCAGTAATCTGCTGGACAACACTCCGAAGCTGCAAGATGGCAATGGGATGGGTGATTTCTACCTGAAGATAACCATCGGAGTGACACTGACAAGAAATATTAAGGTCTTGCAACCGTTGACAGGCGAGCCAGCGATCGCAGCGAGAAATGCTTCCTACGGGAACAGTTAACGTCATTGAGCTAGATAAATTCATTAGTTTAGCTAATGCAAATGATTCTTAGAGGTTATAAAAGCCTGAGCGATCGCGGTTCTGCGGCAAACCATCTGCCACAGGTTCAAACTGATCAAACCTAGTGTTCCCCTTAGTTAAGAGCAAAGACACAAAGATTTGTCTAGTAAAATTTAACCTATTTGACTCAACATCTTTCTGAAAGAATACTAATCATAGTTGCGAAAGAAGTTCAACAGCTTATGTATTAGCATACACCATCCTAAATCACTTGCATATTATTCTCAACAAGCTACTCATTTTCTCAGCGTCCGGAAAAACGGATGAATCGGAAGGAGCCTGAATAGGAGATAGTGGAGTGTGGATAGAAAACCATCGCGCCTGTTTTTACCTGCTAAGACTCACTATTGTCTTTTTTACTGATGAATCTTGACACGGCTCAAACGCTTTTAAGGCAGTTTCTTTGCATTGAACAAGTGCCTATAGACCAACTGCCTACTGTAGAGGCGATTCGGTTAGCCATCCGACAGGTCTGCGATCGCTCCGATTATCAAATTTTTGGTATTTGTGCAGACACTGCGCCTCAAGCGATCGCAACTCTGCATTGCTATCTCGCTGCACTAGGATATTCTGCTAGACCTCAGCCCGATGCGATTCGTAAAACGATCCCTACGGGAATCGCTGGCTCCGTCTATCTCAAGTTCAACCCCAAAACTAACCGCTGTCTCCTAGATGTTTATACAGGAACTCATCGCGGGGTGCTGGTGTCTTGCCAATCGGCTGACGATGAAGACGTGAACGAAACCTATGGACACTTACCCTTGAATTTATTTAACAAACCGTAGCGACTCGATACCGCATGAAACAACTCATTCCTGCTTCTTGGAGATTGCGCCTCAAAGTGGTTCAAAGAGATTGGTTTGATTGGTCAACGGGGCAGTCCAATCACTTTGTTGATTCGCAACATTTATGGCATTCAGAAAAACAATTATTTCAACCTCAAATTCATCTAACTCAAGCCATTTTCACAACGGAATATTCTGATAATAAAAAACACAACTTGGCATTGGCGATCGCTCATATTCAAGACGTGCTAATTTCACCCAATCAAATTTTTTCGTTTTGGCATTTAGTTGGATGCCCCAGCCAAAAAAGAGGATATTTAGCAGGACGAGCGATCGCCAAGGATCAGCTTACGGCAGAGATTGGCGGGGGGTTATGTCAACTGTCGGGATTGATTTACTTTCTTATCTTAAAAGCTGGCATTACGCCCTTAGAGCGACACCCTCACTCCAAAGATATTTACACAGAGACCAATCGCTTTGCACCCCTCGGTTCTGATGCAACCGTGGTGTATGGCTATAAAGATCTGCGGTTTAGAAACCCCTATTCCTTTCCTTTTTATTTTCAATTGGATCTGCAATCCCAGGCGCTCCAAGCGGCAATATATGCGCCTGAATCATTTCCTCAATTACGCATAGAATTTAAGCAAGCAGAATTACTCGATGGCGTGCAAATTCAAACGGTTCGCCATCGATTAGACGAGTCCCATTATGAAGTAATAGATTCCACCTTTTACCCAAAGTTGCTCTGCTAAATGCTTTACAAGTTTTCACCCCTCCACCCCTCTACTTATGCTTGCTTCCCCTCCAACTACCCTTGACGATCTGCGTGCCATGCTGCGAGTGGGGCAGCGAGAACTGGCGGATTGGCAGTCGGGCGTGTTGGCAGTGTCGGCGGTGCCAGGATCGGGTAAATCCACTGGAATGGCGGTAGCAGCCGCGATCGCGATCGCAAAAAACCAACTCAATGCCCGACGACAGTTGATCATAGTGACGTTCACGCGATCGGCAGCCGCAAACATCAAAGCCAAAATTCGTGGTTACCTCAAGCAGCTATCCTTACCGCAGCAAGGTTTTTCAGTTTATACCTTGCATGGTTTAGGATGGGCGATCGCCCGGAGCCACCTTGAGCGATCGAGCTTAAATTCTGACACGCTGCTGGTTACGCCCAACCAAAACCATCGCCTAGTGCGCGCCTGTGTGGAACAGTGGATTGCCACCAATCCGCGTCTGTTTCAAACCTTGCTAGAAGGACGACAGTTCGACGGGGAAGAAACCGAGCGACTGCGGCGACAGTCTGTTTTGCGAACGGAAGTATTGCCCACTCTCACAACAACCGTGGTGCATGAGGCGAAAAGTTCTGGATTGCAGCCCGATGATTTGCGCCGCTTCAGTGATGCTGCTGCCGATGAATATTCGGTGCTGGCGATCGCGGCAGGGCTGTATGAACTTTATCAAGAGCAACTCCAGCGGCGGAACTGGATGGATTACGACGAAATCATTTTGGCAGCGTTGCGCGTGTTGAATGACTCCACCGTGCGGCACTATTGGCAACAACAAGTGTTTGCCGTGTTTGAAGATGAAGCCCAAGATTCTAGCCCATTGCAAACTCGCCTATTAGAAATTATTGCCGCTGATCCGGCTCAATCCGATCCGCTCAATTTAGTGCGCGTCGGTGACCCCAATCAAGCGATTAATTCTACTTTTACGCCTGCCGACCCCATTTTCTTTCGCGAGTTTTGTGATGTCTGCGATAGCCAAAATCGGTTGGCAACCATGACTCAAGCAGGACGCAGCACGATCGCGATTATCAATGCTGCAAACTTTGTGTTGGAGTGGGTGAATCGCTCCAAACTTGCCGAAACCGAACAGCCGTTTCGTCTGCAAAAAATTCAGCCTGTGCCTCTTGGCGATCCGCAGCTTAACCCGAAGCCAGAAGGACGTGGACTGGAGCTTTACACACCAGACGATGTGTTTCAAACAGTGGAATTAATCGGGCAGCGATCGCTCCAGTTATTTCAAAATAACCCGGAAGGTGCCGCCGCAGTATTGGTGCGAACGAATGAACAAGGGCGGTTTGTGGCGCGAGAACTGCAACGCTGGTACGGTGACACGATTCCGGTGTATGAAGTAGGGCAACAGGAGCGCCAATCCCATGTGCCTGTCGAGATGCTGACGCTGCTGCAATTTTGCGATCGCCCCCATTCACCCGATAACTTGAAAAGTGCCCTCGCGACTTTAGTTCAGCGCAAACTGATTCCGACGCAAGATTTGAACGCGATCGTCAGTTTTCCTGAACAAATGCTGTATCCCGGACCGCTCGATCCCATTCAATCCGATCCGGTTCGCCAAGCCCGACGCTATTGCACCAGTCTCCTGCGCGCTCGGCTAGAACTGCCGCCCTATCAACTGATTTCCTTCTTTGCGTTTACTCTGGGCTACAACCAAAGCGAACTCGCTACGGCGGACAAATTGGCTGACCGCACCACCCAGCAAACCCAAGGCGACCCAACGCTACCTGCTATTCTCGCGGCACTGAATGACATCGTGGCTTCAGAACGGTTTGAGCCAGTGGATACCGAGAATGCGGACGATCGCTACACGAAAGCCGGACAGTTGACCATTATCACCATGCATAAAGCGAAAGGGTTGGACTGGGACTGGGTATTCATTCCCTTTTTACATGAAAATATGATTCCCGGTACGCCTCGCATTCCGCCCCAAGCCACCTTTTTAGGGAATTTCACCTTGGCAGAAGTCGCCCGTGCCCAAATTCGCGCCCACGTCCACAATCAGCCTGGGTTTCCCGATACGCTAGCCGCCTGGAACCGTGCCCAAAATCTGAAAACTGCCGAGGAATTCCGCCTACTCTATGTGGCGATGACCCGCGCCAAACGCTTGCTGTGGATGTCTGCGGCTGCCAAAGCGCCCTATACCTGGAATAAACCCGACAACCTCAGCGATCGCAACCCCTGTCCAGTGTTTCCAGTACTGCAAGAGCGCTTTCCAGAAGCAATAGTCTAGTGGTCGTTGCTGAATCTAGATATAAAATTCGTAGGGGCAATCCCTTGTGGTTGCCCTTATCCCAGTAAGGGTAGGCACAAGGCGCTACCCCTACCAATGAAAATCATGTCTGCATTTAGTAATGCCGCCTAGTGAAACTCACGATAGACCCACGATCGCTCCATCAAGTACCGGGTCGATTGCGGATATGTTCAGGAATGTGATAGCGATCGCCCAACACTTCTAACATCGGACCGTGTTCATTCAATTTGACGATGGTGATGGAAGTAGTCAGGACATTAATGCGATCGCGGTAACGCCCTAAGTCAATTCCCAGCAGGCTACACAGCATAATCCGAATGGTGGCTTTGTGGGAGACAACCAGCACATTGCCAGATCGATGTTTTTCGTGAATTTCAGTAAGCACCAATGAGGCGCGGTTGGTAATTTGCACGGAGGTTTCGCCGCCAGTGGGAGCATTCCAGGCAGGTTCCGCCCGCCAGCATTGATAAGCCTCGCCAAAATGCTGCTTTACGTAGTCTAATGTGTGCCCTTCCCACTCTCCATAGGAAATCTCCCTTAACCCAGGGCGAATCTGCATATCAATTCCCACTGCCTCGCACAAAGGTTTTGCCGTGGCGATCGTGCGTTTCTTTGGGCTAACATATACCGCTTCCCAGGGAATGGATTTGTAAGCATCTGTAAACGCCTTTGCCATTTCTACCCCTTCAGGCGTAAGTTCAGCATCCAGATCACCACAGTAGCTACCAGTTTGGCTGAATTCGGTTTCGCCATGACGAAGAAAATAGATTTTGAGGCTCATGATAATTTCCTACAATTTACTTCGCACTCGATATCACTCACTTTGCACATTCCAACTTTATCAAGCTGTTTGCTCCTGCGCTTGGGTAGGCTGATCACGATGAAAAGGTGCTATGAGTGACCTTATCGCGGAAATAGGAGTTATGGAAGTAGTGATGTAACTGGGCGACCAGCGAAGTAACAGACTGGTTCACGGCGAGAAAGCTGGGTTCTTTGCTGTTCATAGTTAAGACAATCAAGTGGCTAACTTTCCTAGAACTATACTTGATTCTTTCAAGTTGCAGTCAGAGGTTTGAACTGTAGACAGGGATGGGGCACTACTGAGCGCAATGCCCCAAGGTGAGATCGCCTACTTTAGCGATAAAGAACCTAGCTTATAGAGAAACTCCACTCGGAGTATCCATCAAACTACCGCCTTGCACATACTCCTTCAAATCAATTGAAACAGGCTTGGTATGCCAGATGTTATCGATATAGTCCTGAATGGAACGATCAGACGAAAATTTTCCGGTTCGGGCGGTGTTCAACAACGTCATGCGAGTCCAGAGATCCTGATCACGATAGGTCAAACCGACTCGATCTTGACAATCGATGTAGGAGCGGTAATCAGCAAACAGCAAATATTGATCGTGATACATCAAATCATCGATCAGTGGCTTAAACAGTTCAGTATCTCCATGGGAGAAAAAGCCGGATGAAATGCGATCGATGACCAGCTTCAATTCAGGATCGGTACTGTAGAAATCCTGGGGATTATAGCCTGCTGCTTTTTTCTGAGAAACTTCCTCAGCCGTCAGACCAAACAGAAAGAAGTTTTCGGCTCCGACTTCTTCTAAAATCTCGACGTTGGCTCCATCGAGGGTGCCGATGGTGAGCGCACCATTCATCGCAAATTTCATGTTGCCTGTACCAGATGCTTCCTTACCAGCGGTAGAGATTTGCTCAGATAAATCCGCTGCTGGATAAACTCGCTGGGCAAATTTAACGCTGTAGTCTTTCATAAACAACACCTTCAAGCGATCGCGCACATCAGGATCACGATTCACAACATCGGCGATCGAATTGATTAGTTTAATAATCAACTTTGCCATGTAGTAACCCGGAGCCGCCTTACCGCCAAACAAGAAAGTACGCGGTGTGATGTCGATATCAGGATTTGCCTTGATCCGGTTATATAACGTCACAATATGTAGCGCATTCAGATGTTGGCGCTTATACTCATGAATCCGTTTCGATTGGATATCAAACAAGGAATTAGGGTCAACATTGATGTCATATAACCCTTTGATGTAGTTCGACAAGTCCTGTTTAATCTCGTGTTTGATTGTGCGGAACTCGCTACAAAAACCCGTATCGTCTACATATTTTTCTAATTGGCGTAAGTCATCTAGATGTTTAATCCAATTTCCACCAATTTTGCTAGTAATCAAGCGAGTCAGACGCGGATTGCTCAGTGCCACAAAACGGCGAGGCGTTACGCCATTCGTCACATTGACAAATTTTTCTGGATACATTTCTGCAAAATCGTGCAGCACGTCTTGCTTCAGCAATTTGGTATGAAGCGCCGCCACTCCATTAATTGCATGGCTGCCCACACAGGCTAGATGCGCCATTCGCACATAGCGCTCACCACTTTCGTCAATTAGCGACATGCGGCTCAGGCGATCGAGATCATCAGGAAATTTGATCCGAATGTCATCTAGAAAATGACGATTGATTTCGTAGATAATTTCTAGATGGCGGGGCAGCATCGAGCCAAATAGACTGATGGGCCAACGTTCGAGCGCTTCGGGCAAGAGGGTATGGTTGGTATAAGCAAAGGTGCTGGTTACAATGCTCCAAGCTTTATCCCACTCCATGCCATACTCATCCATCAGCAGACGCATCAGTTCGGCAACTGCGATCGTTGGGTGAGTATCGTTTAATTGAATGGTGAACTTTTCATGGAACCGCTCGATCGCAATATTTTGCCGTTTCAAAATGCGGAACATATCTTGCAACGAGCAGGACACAAAGAAAAACTGCTGCTCTAACCGCAGGATTTTACCCTGGGTCATGTTGTCATTCGGATACAGCACCTTAGAAATAGTTTCCGACTCCATTTTTTTGAAAACCGCGCCGGAGTAATCCCCCGCGTTAAAGGCATCAAAATCAAACGAATCGGTTGCTTCGGCAGCCCACAGTCTTAAGGTGTTGCATGAGTTGACTTTGTACCCAGAAATGGGCGTATCGTAGGGAACGCCGCGCACCACCTTGTCAGGCACCCACAGCACCCGATAGTTCCCGTGTTCATCGGTGAAGGCTTGGGTGTGTCCGCCAAATTTAACTTCTACTTCCCATTCAGGACGGGCAACTTCCCAAGGATTGCCGAACCGTAACCACTTGTCTGTCACTTCCACTTGCCAGCCATCTTTGATATCTTGGTCAAAGATACCAAACTCATAGCGAATGCCATAGCCAATGGAAGGGGTTTCCAGGGAGGCGAGAGAGTCTAAATAGCAGGCAGCCAACCGTCCTAAACCGCCATTGCCAAGACCCGGTTCTTCTTCTTTTTCAAATAGTTCGTCTAAGTCTAACCCTAGTTCAGTCATTGCCTGCTTGACCGTATCAAAAATGCCCAAGTTAATCAGGTTGTTACCCAGGTGAGGACCCATTAAAAACTCGGCTGATAGATAGCAGACGGTACGTGCGCCCTGTTTACTATAGGTTTCAGCGGTGTTTAACCAACGACGAAACAGGCGATCGCGCACGGTGTAAGCCAGCGCCATATAGTAATCATTTTGGGTCGCAATTTCTGGAAACTTGCCCTGAATGTAGAACAAATTGTCCAAAAATGCCCGTTTTAGAGTTTCAATATCCAGCCCGGTACGGTCATCTTCTACACGAACCGTAGGACATTCGGGGGGGATGGGCGCAGTTTGCATCGTCTCAGTTCCTTAGTATTGCCTGTAAATTGCCCGAAGGTTGCGATTCAACAGCAGAGTTCAGTTGAACGGAATAGGTCGCTTGAATAAATAAACCAATATGGAACAGATTCGCTCAGAAGTAAAGATTACCAGTAGCATTTTGCTGATTATGGAGCAGTTAAGCATAGGTAGACGATCTTACAACCTGACATAAATCAGCAAGTGTTGGGTTGGATACCCCTTGCTGATCCACGCCATGCTGTATTAGTTAGACCATTTCCAATTCACTACATCGGGGCGATCGATACCGTGTTCATAAGCATAGCTAGTGCAATAAATCTGTTCATCTTTGAGCATTTCCTTTACATGGGCACCAGCAACCCTGAGTTTAGGCACTCAGTCAATTACATCGATCGCAATGCTAAAGCGGTCAATCTCATTTTAGATGCATCTCTAATGCAACAAATTTTCAAGCTTTTTCCCAGGGTCGCTCTGTTTTCCTATTCTTTATTCCCTAGCCGCATCTAAATTTGCTTGGGCATTTCGTCGCAGCATGGGGGGTTTAATTCGACGGAGAGCAGAAGCAGGAAAACGGTGATCGCACTCTTCATCAGATAAAGTCGCTAGTTCAGTCAGCAACGGCGCTACATTTTCAGGATAGGGCTGAAATTCGACAACATGGGTAGGTTGAGCAAAGCGCTCATTCCAAGGGCAAACATCCTGGCAAATGTCACAGCCAGCGACCCAGCCTTGCATATGAGATGCGATCGCCATTGGCAAGGTTTCCGCTCGGTTTTCAATCGTGTGATAGGCAATGCAGCGGTTAGCATCCACAACAGCAGGCTGCGGAATTGCCCTCGTTGGACACGCATCCATGCAGCGGGTGCAGGTGCCACAATGAGCCGTGTGTGGGCGATCGGCGGTCAACTCCAAATTGGTTAACACTTCCCCCAAAAAGACCCAAGAGCCATAGTCTCGCGTGATCAGGTTGCCATTTTTAGCAATCCAGCCAATGCCTGCCTGTTGTGCCCATGCCTTCTCCTGCACGGGTCCCGTATCGGCATAGTAGCGCGCCTGCACAGTGTCTCCTTGCGCTTGTAGCCAGGTAGACAATGCCTTGAGTTTTTTGTGCAGCACCCGATGATAATCTCGCCCCCAGCCATAGCGAGAAATCTTGCCATAATCTTTGCTATCAGGGCGAGAAACAGGCACATAATAATTGAGCGCCAGACAAATTACAGACTGTGCCGTTGGCATAATCTGCTGAATCTCCTCACGTTTGGGATTCGCCATCCACATCATGTCAGCGTGATAACCCTGAGATATCCAAGATTGCAATGCAGAAGTGGCAGACGCTAAAGGAGGTTGGACGGAAGCAATACCAACTTTGTTAAAGCCTAACTCCAGCGCTTTTTGCTTAATTTGCCCGGTGATGTCAGTTGCCATGGGGTCAGGGATCGGGAATCAGATTTTGACGTTGCTGAATCGAGATATGAAATTCGTAGGGGCAATTCCTTGTGGTTGCCCTTCATCTCCGGCAGGGTAGGCACAAGACCTACCCCTACAGTCAAAAATCATACTTGCAATCAGCAACGCCCAGATTTTTGACGTTGCTGAATCGAGATATGAAATTCGTAGGGGCAATTCCTTGTGGTTGCCCTTCATCTCCGGCAGGGTAGGCAC